>CAZEJK010000014.1:30251-44001 GCA_964512045.1 uncultured Thermoanaerobaculia bacterium | reverse complement strand
CACAATCGACGATCGCTGCGCTCTGGTTGTGGCGGCCCGCGTCTCGCGGGCCGGGCGGGTGGGACGGAGCGTGGAGTTGTGCCGTTCGCTGGCGAGTCTGATGCAGGTCCCGGCCCTGCCAATCGAAACCTGGCGATGCGATCCCAGTTGCATCGCCGGACTCCCTCCTCACTCGTCAGCGAACACCGCCTTGCCGCGCTGGATTCTGTCGCGGAGCTGGTCGACGTGGATCGGGTGTGTGCCGCGGGGCATTACCGGCTGGCAAGAGTAGCTATGGGCTTCGCTGCGCAGGTGCGCCCGCATGTCGTGACCCACACGTCGGCGGCGCTCGTCACGCAGGGAGCGGATATCGATCGGGGCGACGACGACCTTCTCGCACGGGCCGCTCTCGGCCTGGCCGAGAACTCGGCCCTCGTAGTCGACCACCATGCTCGAGCCGGGCCAGCTGAACGGCGGCAGACCCTCCGGGGTGGTGCCCTGGTTCGCCGCTGCGACGTAGACCATGTTCTCGATCGCTCGGGTCCGGTTGAACAGGGTCCACCAATCCGTGGGAGGTGTGGCGCCCCATGGATCCATGTAGGCGGAGACTCGGAGAATGACCTCTGCCCCGTTAAAGGCGATCTGGCGGATGGTTTCCGGGAACGCCCAGTCGTAACAGATCCCCACACCGAGCCTGCCGATCTCGGTGTCGGCCACGGGGAACAGCTCCTCCTCGTAGCCGGAGATGTCGTGCGGGCTGGCGTTGACCTCCCACGGCACCCACGGGTTGACCTTCCGGTAGCGCGACAGGATGCCCTCCGGACCAATCAGGACGGTGGTATTGAACACGACCTCGGGGTAGCGCTGATCGAGCTCGAGGAATGTCCCGCTCTGGATGTAGACGCCGTACTCCTTGGCGGTGGCGGTGAGCCGTTGGGTGTGCTCGTTGGGGATCTCTACCGCAACCTTCTCGACGAGCTCGGCGACGGTCTCATACACCGGTGCGCCGTGGGTGTACTCGGGGAAGACGAACAGGCGCACATCGAAGAACGGCTCGTAGCCGACAACGGTCCTGGCGACGAGCTCGCACATGGCGCGTGTGCAGTCGCCGATCTCGTTTCGCTGACGCGGGCATCTGAAGCTCGTCTGGCACGCTGCCGCGTGGTACAGAGGCGGCCCGCCGGCGCCTCCACGACGGGGGCGCGTGTCAGGAGTGCGCGGGATCTCCTCCGTCATAGATGGTCCCGCGGAACCCGCCGGTCCCAGCTGTGGCAGAAGACGCGCTGATCGCCTTCGTACGCATCGAGATCGGCGTGGATCACGAGCTCCGTTTTCGTGGATGTGAGCACGGTACGGGTTCGGATCGAGACCCTCCACTCGCCACGCTCGAACAGCTTGTGGGTGATGGTCTCGCCCTTCAGGGAGGCGAGGTCGTTGTCCACCGCGGAGTACCGCTCGACAACGGCATCCTCGTGTGCGAGGTCGATCTCCGGATGGTACACGCGACCTCCGTCCTTGAGCACCTGCAGCTCGTCGCGGCCGTTGGCGAGGTCGTGGGTGACCTGCCAACCCTGATCCGGGGGCGTGACCTGGACCGTCTCCGCCGGTCTGGCAGACTCCGGTGCCTCGAACGGCCGGAGGGTGTCGTCCTCCGGACGCGGCGCTCGGACCGGAAGGCGGAGGGTGCTGGTGCGGGGATGCACGGTGAGCTGGACGAGCTCGGGTGCAGGCCACGCCAGCGGCCAGTACACGCTGGAGACCGCCAGACGGATGCTGTGGCCGGCGGGGAAGCGTTGCGCGACGTCGTTCATCCGGACGCGCACGCGGTACCGCTTCCCCGGTTCCAACGGCGATGGCTCCTCATGGCTGTCGCGGTGGGTGAGGTTCAGCAGACCGTAGGTGACGCGGGTGATCGAGCCGTCAGGGCGGACGTCAGAAAGCCGTACAGCGACCATGGCTACCGGCCGGTTCGCCTCCAGATCCAGCTCCACCTCGGGAGAACCGAGGATTTCGAGCGGCGCCTCCAGCTCCGGCGAGTCGAACGTCAATGCGCCGCCGTCGTCCTGACGCTGATCGCTCGGGAGATCCGGCGGTGCGCTGTAGCTGCACCACTTGCCGGAGAACAGGCCGGTTCGTAGTGGCGACTCGATGGTCAGGGGTCGCTCATCCAGCTCCTCGTCGTCGGCCTGGTCTGGTTCCTCGGGGACCATGCGGAGCGCTGCGAGGGTGTACGGCTGCATGCTGACGTTCTGGCTCGGCCAACCGGGCTCGGCCACCCAGCGGCCGGGTCGCGTGTCGTACGACGTGTTCGGTGGCGTGCTGTCCTGCATGTAGGCACGCAGGCCTGGATCGTCGGGTACACCGTTGTCCTCACCGCGAAGCCAGTGGTCCCACCACCGGCGGCACTCTTGCAGCCAGCCGATGGCAGGCCCTGGTTGTCCAACGTGGGGGTACTTGTGGCTCCATGGGCCAACCAGAGCGCGACACGGCGACTGCAGGTTGGCCAGCAGGCGAAACACGGCGTTGGAGTAGCCGTCGGCCCAGCCGCTGACCGCGAGCACGGGAACCTGGATCGCGGACCAGTGCTCGCACACCGAGCCGTGCTTCCAGAACTCGTCGCGACGCTGATGCTCGAGCCAGTTGGCGACCCACAGGCCGCTTCCTTCCAGCCGTTGGAGCCAGAGCTCTCGCCACGCCTCGCCGACGATCTTCGGGTCCGGCGGACAGCTGTTGTAGGCGAACATGGTGCTGGCCCAGGAGAGGTTGTCGCCGAGTAGACAGCCGCCCATGTAGTGCACGTCGTCGGCGTACCGATCATCGGTGGAGCACACGGAGATGACCGCCTTGAGCTGCGGCGGACGGAGCGCGGCGATCTGCAGGCCGTTGAAACCGCCCCAGCTGATTCCGATCATGCCGATGTTGCCGTCGCACCATGGCTGCTCGGCCATCCAGGCGAGAACGTTCAGTCCGTCGTCCTGCTCGCGGCGGATGTACTCGTCGACGAGCACTCCTTCCGAGTCGCCGCTGCCGCGCATGTCGACCCGTGCCACGGCGTACCCATGGCCAGCCATGTAGGTTTGGATCATGCTATCCCGCCGCCGTGTGTTGTCGCGCTTGCGGTACGGGATGTACTCGAGGATCGCCGGCACGGGCTGGTCCTCGGCGGCCTCCGGTAGCCAGAGCTTGGCCGCCAGATGTACGCCGTCGTCCATCTCGATCCAGGTGTTCTCGATCACCCGGACGTTGTTCGGAAGCTCGTCGATGTACCTCACATCGTCTCCTCACTCCGATTCCTCGATCGGCTCGACCTCGTAGCCGAGGATCTCTGTGGCCAGCTGGAACCTGGACTGGAGATCCTCCTCGGAGTCTCCGCCGAAGTAGAGGAAGGCGAGCTTGTAGGAGTAGCTGTCCTGGTAGTCCAGCTCATCCAGCCGCTGACCCTCCTTGGCCTGGAGGTCCACATGGATGCCTGGGATCGCCTCCTTGACACGCTGCAGCTCCTCCTCGCCCGGCGCCGAGCGCACGATTCCGTTTTCGAACCGGCGGACGAAGAACTTCCCGGCCACGTTGTAGGCGCCCTCGCGCTTCGGCATCGCGGGCTTCCGGCCCAGCGCCACGTCCAGGGGTACCTTCGTGTTCGGCGCGCCATCCACCTTCTCGAACAGGTCGGCGTGGGACTGGGAGACTCTGGGGTTGATCTCGAGAAGCCACAGATTGTCGTTCTCCCGGTCCCAGAAGTACTCGATGTTGAACGCTGAGCTATCGAAGCCGACGTGCGCCATGACGGTGCGCGAGGCCTCGCGCATCCGGTCGGCGATCCGGGACGGCAGGGCCGACGGGTACTGGTAGTGGGAGAATGTGCTGGTTCCGGGAAACCGATGCGAGTCGATGACGCCATGGATGTCGATCTGACCGTCGTACGCGTACCCTTCGACCGTGCACTGACTGCCGTCGATGATCCCTTCGGCGATGCACAGGCACGGGTCCTCGTCCGGAAACTCCTCGGGTGGCTGGGTGTAGGCAATCAGCTTGGCCAACGGCTCGGTGAACCGTTCGACCCGCCTGCGCATCGTGGCGATGGCCCGGTCGAGGTCCGCGTCGCTCTCCACCCGGAACCCGAGGTGTCCGGCAAACGACTTGACCGGCTTGACCCAGAACGGGTAGTCCATGTCGATGTCGGAGCGCGGGTCGTCGGCGAACGGGTTGAAGCCTTGGAACGGCGGTACCAGATCGGGAATCACCTCCCGCTGCTTGATCCGGCTCCAGTGCTTCTGCTCGCAGCGGAGCACACTCTGCGGGGACGGCCCCGGCGTACCGAACCGCTCGGAGAGGATCGAGTGCATGATGCTGATCGGGAAGTCCCAGAACTGGACGATCGCGTCGACCGGCGCGTCCGACTCCTCGAGACGCTGGATCGCTCGTTCCATCAGCGTGTCCACATCGTACTCGTGGGCGCCGTGCGACTCCTCCATGGTCAGCAGACCGTGGAAGCGACACTCCTCGGCCTCCGGTAGCCGCTCGAGCTTGGTGCGGTTGAACTCGTTCAGGGCCAGGACGAAGACATCGTGCGTTCCGTTGTGTGTGGCCATCGTCGCCTCCAGGAAGCGGTCTCGGAGGTAACCCCACCTCCTCTTCGATCCTCCAGGCTTGCTCGATGCAATCCCACCGGGTCTCGCCCGACCTTGTGCCGGGGTAAGCTCGGGGTGAGGTCCGGGGATGCTCAGAACCGGGCAACGTCGCGCTGCGTTCATCTCTCGCAGAAAGGAGGTCCACGATGCGAGCTGCCGGCCCGTCGACTGAAGGCTCAACGCCGATTCGTGAGTCCATAGGCTGCGGTTCGCTGCGGGCTCCGGAGAGCAGACCCGCCCAACCACCCGGCCTGCGAGACGCAGGCCTCCACAGTTACAGAGCGCTGTGGTTCGGTCGTGGCCCGTGCGACCGCGACTCCCGCTGATCACGCACCACCGGAGAACACGATCCTCTCAGTAGCCCCGTCATCTCGACCGAGCTTCCATGTCCTCGGGAACGACCGCCAGCCATCGGACCACGTTGCCGAAGCGCAGAGCACGGCGAGTGGAGAGATCCCGCCCAGAGCACCGCCGCCATCCAACCCACGCCGGCGCCGGACCAGGCCGCGCTCCCCGCCCCGGATGCCGGCAGCTGGGTTGGCCATCGAAAGCTCAATGCCAATCCGCGACGACACCAGGTGCGCTCAGCTGACTGCTTTGGGAGTCACACCCACCCGTTCCCCCAGCCTGCGAGACGCAGGCTTCCACAATCGACGATCGCTGCGCTCTGGTTGTGGCGGCCCGCGTCTCGCGGGCCGGGCGGGTGGGTCACGAAGGCTCTGGACGCTTCGCGGGAGCCCCAAGCTCGCGCCATCCTCCCCTGCCGTGGCATTATGGGATCACCAAGCAGCTCATGACCGAGCAGCTCTCCGGCAGGTGCGGAGTGCAGCGACAGAACGATGGCGCGTCGGAACCGCGTACGGCCCATGTCGAGCACTGAGGAGGCGGCAAAGTGGGTCGGCCGTTTGAAAGCAGCCCTGGGGGCGACCCAGGCGCGGCTCGCCTCCGGCGACCTGCGCCATCCGGCCGAGATTCGCGAGCTCCAAGGCGCCGTGGGCGATCTGGTGCTCCGGCTCGACCGGATCGACCAGGCGCTCGAGGAGGCCGGCCGGTTCGGCGCGCTCGCGGCGAGCAGACACCGGCTCATCGAGCGCCTCGCGGCCTTCTCTGGCGCTCCCACCCGCGCAGACCTCGACCACATCGAGGCCCACAACCGCCCGCTGCTCAGGTCACGGTGGTTTCGGTGCCTCCGCGAGCAGCTGTGCGTACCGCTCGGCCCCGGCGATGTCCCCGAGCTCGCCACCGATCCCGCCGGCGAGCAGCTGCCAGCCGCGTTCTGTTACGTCCCACACACCCTGGAGCTGATCGAGCGAACCCGTGGAGCGCCAACCGCTGAAGGCGCCTCTCGTACGATCGATTTCCCCGAGCTGATCGAGCTGATCACCGGTTCTTCCGATGGATTGCTCATGCTCATCGAGGCCCCCGCAGGCTTCGGCAAGACCACCTTCATGTACCGGTTGGCCTGGGAGCTGGCGAAGGCGCCGAGCCGACCGCTACCCGTCCTGGCGCGCGTGGTCGAGGCGAGCTCCGATCGGCGCCTGCCCACCACCCGCGAGGGCATCCGCCGGAGCGCCTCCTGGAGACCCTGGAGCCGGTGCTGGTTGCGCAGGAGCCCGTGACGGTTCCGGAGTTTGCTGCGTTCCTCGAGGCTCACGAGAGCAGCGATGGCGGCTCTGACCTGCAGCGCCCCAGGTGGCAGGGGCTCGGCGAGGCTCAGCAGGCGCTCGGAGACCGGCGTGAACCATGGGAGTGGCCGAGCAGCTGGGACGCCAACAGCAGCTCGAGGAGGATCCAATGCGCGAAGGGCGCTATCCGGTCGTCGGTGTCTCCTGGTTCGACGCGGCAGCATACTGCCGGTGGCGGAATGGCCAGGTTCTTGGTGCCGCGAAGGCTCGATACCGGTTGCCGACCGAGGTCGAGTGGGAGAAGGCGAGCCGCGCGGGCAGGTGGAAGGAAAAGAAACCGGGCAGCCGGCACCCGGGGCGGGGCCCGGACTGAGGCCGGCGGCCGGGCGACCGCGTCCTCGATGCCGCGAGGTCGGCCTCCGATCGAAGTGGTTGTCATCGGGTTCGCTGGTGCTTTGCTCCGAGGCAGCCCCTGAAGACGGGCGGTCACATATGTGAAGCTACTTTTGTCATATTAGGCATTTTAAATATTAAAACATTCGAAACTTTAAAATGTTTCTTGACATCAAAAAATTCTTAGGTTAGCTTAGGGCAAACTGTAGTGGGAGGTTCACGTGCGGTACACGATCTGTCTGTTTGTTGCAGGGTGTCTCCTCGTTGCGATTGGTCTCCAAGGTGAGGAGCTGGGCTGTCGCTATGAGTGTCAGTCAGTGCCATGGGGGCAGGTCTGTGTGCACTACGAGGACGACGGCCACGCATTGGCTGGTTGCACCGGGTCACTCTCGTGCATTCACTGTGTCGACCTTCCCCCATCGCTGTGTTGTCTCTCCGTCTGTGACAAGATCTGGTGCTTCGAAGTATGATCAGGCGGCGAGGGAGGGACGAGACAGCTGGTCTCGTGCTATTGATCGCGGTCGCTGGCTCTGTTGCTGCGTCGCTGCCCTCCGTTGCCAGTGTTCGAGTCGTTCCCCAGAACGGTGCTGAGGCGTGCCTGACGCGTGCAGAGGTGGTCTTTTCTGCACAGGAAGGACTCCAGTCTTACGTTGTCCCGGTCAGCGCGGAGGGTCGTGCAGGCTTTCCGGAGCGTGACTCCAGCGGATGGCTCGTTGCGGTGACGAGCGAGGGTTGCTGGTCTCCGCAGCGTCGGGTGGCGAAGGGCGAGACTGTTGAGATCCCGCTGTGGCCTGCGGCACGTGTGACCATGGGGTTCGTCTCGGCTGCCGAGGGCGATCTGAGTGAGGTCGAGCCAGACGAGGTACGCGTCACGGTCTTCCCAGCGCGATCGATGGGTCGCGACGGTCCCCCGGACCCCATGGCACAGGGCTGCGCTGTTGACGGCTCTCAAGCGACGTGCGTTGTGCCGAGATCGCGGATCGACCTTCGAGTTGTCGTGCCGGGTTTCGCTCCGAGCTACTTCTGGGGGCTCGATCTGACCGAGTCGGAGTTCCACGATCTCGGCGTCCTTCAGCTGGACGCTGGTGCTTCCGTCTCGGGTTTCGTGACGATTCATGGAGAGCCCGGGGTACCGGAGGTCGACGTGTGGCTGGTTCCAGCAAAATCGGTACCTTCCGCGGCCCCATTGGCGAAGCGTTTCCGTGCCTTGGAGATGTCTGGGCCGGTCAACTCCAGGGGCTTCTTCCAGATCCGTTCGGTGCCGAAGGGGCTGTGGCGGGTGGAGGCTCGTGGTGAGGGCTGGTCCACCGAACGTTCCGAGAGGGTTCACGTGCACACCATGGGCGAGCATCGACTGCAGAGACCGATCGAGGTCCGCCCTTTGGCTGCGCTTTCTCTGATCATCTCACCCCCAGCGGATCCGGACGGGCATCCCTGGCAAGTGGACCTTCATCCAGTTGAAAGCACTGCTGACGGGCGGAGTCTGGCTCGAGCCGTTGTACAGGCTGCCGATCCTGCAGGCGAAGCCCGCTTCACCGGGTTGGAGGAGAGAGAGCATGTCGTGGTGGTGAGAACGTCCTCAGGAGAGGAGATGTTGCGCACAGCCGTGGACGTGATGATCGGGATGCCGCCGCTGGTGGTGGACGTCTCCGGAGTCGAGGTGGAGGGCGTTGTCCTGCGGGGGGATGACCCGCTGCAAGGGGTCGACGTCATGCTCTCGAATCCGCGCGCCCGTGGAACGCACCGCACGTTCACCAGCGATCGTCAGGGACGTTTCGCCGGTGTGCTGCCAGTGGAAGGGAAGTGGGACGTCACGTTGCGGCGGGATCGGAGTCGCTGGCTTTGGGAGGACGTCATCGACGTGCGCACGCCTGCCGACGGAGGCCCTTTGGAGATCACGATCGAGCTCCCAGACACGTTGATGAAGGGTGTGGTTCGGTGGACGGATGGAGCCCTGTGTGTGGAGTGCTCGGTTGTGGCTCTTTCCAGGATGAGTGGTGTCCAGCTGTGGTCAGGTCTAACCAGAGAGGACGGGACCTTCGAGGTCGACGGGGTTCGTCCAGATGAAATGGTCCTCACGGCGCACTCGTCGACGAGACGGAGAGGAAGCAGTAGGCCGGTCATCGTGACCGTGGAAGAGGGCGACCCTGTCCGGGACATCGAGCTCCGTGTTGCACCCCACCGGACTGTCCACGGTACGGTGCGGTTTCGTGGTCGCGGGCTGCCGGGAGCCTTGGTGCACGTTGGAAGCCCCGACGCCCCCAACTACAGGCCGGAGTACTCCGATCCGATTGGACGGTTCCAGATTGAGCTGCCAGAGACCCAGAAGATCGTCAACCTTGCAGTCACGTCCAGGCAGGCTCCGGGTCTTCTGGGAGCGTTTCCAGTGCCGCCGCGAGGGGAGCTGTTGACAGTGGAGGTGGGTGAACCGGCATGGGTCGAGGTGCCAGCACCGGCGGGAATCGAGATCCATCATCGGGGTGCTGTTGGCTACCCGATCATGTTCCTCGCTGATGGGCTTGCCGGCGCCAAGCCCTCGGAGCGTGGTCTGCTGCTGCAGCTGGAGGCGGGCTCGTATCGCGTGTGTGTGCTTGGGGGAGAGTGTTGGGCAGGCGAGGTGGAGCCTGGAGGCTATCTGGAGATGCCGCCTTTGAACGAGATGCAAAGCCCGATCGACGCGCGGGGCTCCAAGGGCGTCGTGGGGGGAACATGAGGAGGTGACGATGCGACTGAGGGCTTTCCTGTCGTGCTGGGTCGCGTGCCTTCTGGCGCTTGGTGCTGTGGCGTCGTCGCAGCCGGGGCCAGACGTTTCCGATCGTGGCTGGTTCGGAATGCGTGTTCGAGTGCTTGGTGAACGTGCCGATGAGACCATCGATCGTCTGGCTGTCTGCTCCGTCGCTGCAGACGGCCCAGCGGAGAGGGCCGGGGTGCGGCCGGGGGATACGATACTCGAGCTCGACGGCCAGCCGATGAGCTTCTCCTCGGTGGACGAGATGCTGACGTGGTTTTATTCGCACGAGCCTGGTGACGTTGCGGCTTTCTTGTTGGAGCGAGAGAACGGACAAAGACGTGTTGTCGAGGTTGAAGTGAGAGCAAAGCCTCAGCACGCGCAACAAGGTACGGAGTGACGGGCAAACGCCCAAGAGCGGCGTCCAGCTCAGCCGTCACTGACGTGCGAAGGCAGACCCGGAGGGAGGGGGCGGAGCCATACGGGTCCACCGGAGGGTAGCGTTCTCTTGGCGTCTCGCGTCCGGGTTGCTGGTGGTCAACCCGAAGCAAGCTGCCATGCCGATCTGTGGGCGAGGACCCTGCCTCGGTGCGCTCGTGCGCTACGTTCGCAGCTCTGCGGTCAGCCCGGCGATGGGCGGGGACCACTGGTCGGGGTTCTCGAGCTCTGGCGAGGGCCACGCCTTGAGGCTTTTCCATCTGTCGCCCGTCCCGCGGAGGTGGCAGGTGACGAGGCGGTGGACCAGGTCCATGGTGGGCAGTGTGCCGTGCAGGCCGGCTGCGGCGGCGAGCACCGTGTCGCCGATCTCGTAGTAGCGGAAGCCTCCGGGCGTGACGCAGACGAGGGACTGCGGGGGCAAGAACGAGCTGCAAGCACCGCGGTAGGGGACGGTGCCGTCGCCGGTCTTGATCCGCTCGGTGGGCGTGTCGGCTCGGAAGTGATCCTGGCGCTCCGTCGAACGCAGGTCGTAACGGACGGCGGATGTGCCGTCGTCCGTCGGATGGAGATCGAGCTTCAGCGCCCACCGGGTGTCGGACCCCACCCCGACGATGCACAGCCAGTCGTTGAGCTCGAGACCGGCGGATTGCAGCGTGAACGCCTCCAGCACGTCGCTGAACCGTCTGGCCTGCTCGAGCATCGAGGCGAGCAGGTCGTGTGCCTGCTCGGCGAAGTGCCACCGCTTGAGGGAGTGCTCCTCGATGAACGCGGCCAGCGTGCGCAGTATGCTCGGCTGCCACGTGGCGATGTCGAAGAAGGTGTCCGGTGTACCCGGCGGCGGGTCGACGAACAGGTCGGAGAACGTCGGTACCAGGTGGTACAGCGCAGGCGTCAGGCGGGCCGCCTCCCGCTCGCGCGCCTTCCCCTGGCCGAGGAACAGGCTCGAGTGGCCGGTGGTGCACTTGAGCGGCGCCTCGAACGAGCCCCGGAACGGTGTGCCGAGCGTCGCCACCTTGCCAGCGCGTGCACGCCGGCCGTACCGTGCCAGATACCCTGTGATCACCATCCCGCCCATAGAGTGTCCCACGAGGCTCACCTTTCCGTTCTTGGCGGTGTAGCCGGCATCGTGGTAGTGGCGCATGAGGCTTGTGCGGTCGATGACCTCCTCGACGAACGTTCCGAGCTCCTCGACGGTACGCTCCAACGGGTGCCGCCAGTCATACGGGAACGGGTACACGGGAACCTCGAAGTCGCGGTCGGGCTTGAGCTCCTTCCGCAGCGCCTCGATCAGCTCCCCGTAGATCGTCTCGAAGAGCTCGGTCGGCAGCACGCGTGCGGGCTCGATGCGCTCGTACCGGCGCTCATCGGGGTGCAGCGTGGAGCGCTCGAACGAGCGGCCGTGCGTGGCCACCTGGGTCTTCAGCAGCGTCCACACGGGCTCCGGGTCGACAGGGTAGAAGTCCGCCAACACGGTGCCGGTGATGCCGGGCAGGACGATGACCGGGTCCGGAGCCTTCATGGGGCCTCCTGACAGTGGCTGATTCGATGACCTCATGATACGCAGCTCTGGACTGCGATCCAAGGAGGGCGGCCGGAGTTGCGGTGAGGATGATCTCGGAACCAGAGCACGGGCAGCGTCAAAGGTCGTGATCCCGTGGGCCTCACGGCCGGGCAAATCTCGTCTCAGGGTGGAATGCAACGAGACCGAGTCCGGTTGTTCGGTGCGTGTGTTGGCTGTAACTCCTCCTCCGCACCATCACGCACAGGCTCCCGCTCCCCCCGAGCGGGAGCCGTTCTTTCTGTGGTAGCCCGGCTTCGCTTCCCCCTACCACCCACCGCGGCGAACCAGACCCGGACCTGGATCTGGCCCCGGTCCCCGTCCCGGTCTCCGGCAGCCGGCCCCGGAACACTGAAGCCCTGACCATCGGGTTGACCTGTGCGCCAGCTGGTTGCCGCCACATTGGTATCCCCACCGCAGTCTGCTCTGACAGCGACGTTGCAGCTCTGCGACGGTCGTGTCGAACCGAGCGCCCGAGCTCTGCCTCGCGTCTTCGCGCCAGCGGCCCGCGCCAGCCTCAGTCGGTGCCGTAGGCGATCTCCATCCGGCTGACCTTGAGGCTGGCAACGGCCACAGTGACGGCGGCAATCGCGACCGGCACGATCAGCGCGAGCCACACCGGCGCGGGATCGGCGACGATGGCGATGGTCTCGGCCGGCAGCGGCACCGGGCACAGCGAGGTGAGGTAGAAGATCACGCTGATCTTCTTGAGCACCACCGGAAGCAGCGGGTTGGCGGCCTCCCACAGGAAGATGAGGATCACCGGGACGATCGGGTTGCGCAGGAGTACTCCGGACAGGAGGAAGAGCCCTCCGTAGCCGAGACACGCCACCACGACCAC
The DNA here is from genome assembly GCA_964512045.1 of uncultured Thermoanaerobaculia bacterium. Taxonomy (GTDB): domain Bacteria; phylum Acidobacteriota; class Thermoanaerobaculia; order Thermoanaerobaculales; family Sulfomarinibacteraceae; genus CAZEJK01. The sequence continues at coordinate 31,811 of CAZEJK010000014.1, read as the reverse complement.
CAGCACGTAGGCGAGCAGGTGGAGAAGACCGCCGCCCGAGAACAGATACTGGCTCGCCTCGTGCCAGCCGTGGGGGATCAGCATCAGGCCGAGCGATCCGACGGTGGAGATGACGAAGACCAGTGAGGTGAACGCCACGCCGCCCACCAGCTTGCCGACGGTGAGCACCGTGCGCCGCACCGGCGCGAGGAAGTAGTAGTGGAGGCTGCGGTCGGCGAGCTCGCCGCGGTACAGGTGGTTGAAGATCGCCACACAGGCGAAGTAGACGGCGCCGTGCAGCATCCACCCCTGGAACAGCCATGCGAACGCGATCGGCGGTGTCGAGTCGCCGCCCTCGAAGACGATCATGGCGATCGCCCGGATGATCAGGATGATCCACGGCAGTATGGCGAGCACGTAGGCAGCGAAGCCGCGCTTGGACAGGGCCATCTTGCGCATCTCGATGGCGAGTATGGCGAGCACCTGGCGGCGCCACAGCGGCCAGCCGCCAGCGGTGGTGGCGACGCTCATACGGTCCCCCCTTCGTGGCCGATCAGGTACTCATACACGGCCCGCACGCTCTCGTCGGCCGGGGCGACCCGCTCCACCACGAGCTCCATGTCAGTGACGAGGCCGTTGAGCGCCAGGAACAGGGCGTCGGCGTCGCGGGTGCGCACCAGCAGGCCGGCGCCGTCGTCATGCAGGATCACCTCGACCACGTGGTCGAGCGTGAACAGACGCGAGGCCAGCTCGGCGGCACGATCGCAGCGCACCAGAACCTGCATCGGTCGGGTCGCCATCTCCGAGCGGACGCCTTCGATGTCGCCCTCGGCGATGACATAGCCGCCGTCCAGCAAGATCACACGGTCGGACATCAGCTCGACCTCGTGCAGGATGTGGCTCGAGATCAGCACGTGCTGTCCGCTCTCGGCGAGCTCGCGGAAGAGCGCAATCACTTCCGCGCGGGCCATCGGGTCGAGGCCGTTGAGCGGCTCGTCGAGCACCAGCACCTGTGGCTCATGGGCGATGGCATGCGCCAGCTTGATCCGCTGGCGCATCCCCTTCGAGTACGCCGCGACCTTGCGGTTGGCGGCGTCGGTCATGCCGACACGCTCGATCGCACGATCGGCAAGGCGCCGGGCGTGGTGGCGCTCCAAGCCGTGAAGCAGGAGCTGGTTGACCACGAACCGATGGCCGGTGACCCCCGGCGGGAACGAGTCGAACTGGGTGCAGTAGCCAACGCGGCGCATCAGCTCGTGGGGCACGGTCGGCGGCAGGCCGAGCACCCGGATCTGGCCGCGCGTGGGTCGCAGCAGCCCGCACATCATGTTCATCAGGGTGGTCTTGCCGGAGCCGTTCGGCCCCACCAGCGAGGTGATCCCGGACGGGATCTCGAGGGTCACGCGGTTGACGCCGAGGACCTCGCCGTAGAACTTGGAGACGTTCTCAAAGGTGATGGTCTTCTCCGTCATGAGCGCACCACCTCGAACGCCCGCAGCCTCCGGTTGAGGAGACCGATGCTGATCAGGCCGATCGCAACCAGCGCGGGAATCGCGTAGCTGACCACCGGCAGCCGGATCA
>CAZEJK010000014.1:0-30241 GCA_964512045.1 uncultured Thermoanaerobaculia bacterium | reverse complement strand
AACCAGCGCGGCCCAGGCGCTCCACAACGGCAGCTCGGAGACGGGCGCCAGCCCAAACAGCGCCCGCCACACTCGGACCATGGAGTCGGCCGGATCGAGGAGAAGGCCCCAGTACGTGTTGAGGATGCCGTTGATCGCCTCCGACAGTCCGCCGAGGATCAGGAGAATCCCGAACAGCAGACCGCGGGCGCCGAGCTTCGATCGCACCCACGCGGAGATCGCCAGCGAAAGCAGGCTCAGCAGGGCGATGTACAGCAGCGAGGCGATGACGATTGCGGCGGCCACATCGAGGTGCTGGATCAGCCACCTTCCGCCGGCGAACGATGCCTGGAAGCCGAACAGCAGCAGCGCGGGCACCCAGGTCAACGCGGACAGCAAGATGCCGAGCACCGACATCTTGCCGAGCACGTACTCGGTGCGACTGATCGGTCGCGACAGGATCAGCGGGAGCCCGTTGTTTGCCAGGTCTGGGGCCACCAGCGCCGGGCCGACCACAACCGTAGTGAGAAACGCCAGTGGCGACATTGTGGTCAGGAACCAGAGGAACGCGCGTCCGTCGATGGACGGGAGATCGGCCACCTGGAGGCCCTGGATGATCCCGAGGCTGACGAGGAACTGCAGGTTGTGGCGGATGTAGATCACCGCGGCCGAGCCGAGGAACGGGATGAAGCAGAGGACAAAGAAGCCGGTGAAGAACCGCGACCGGAACGCCTCGCGTAGCGAGTAGGCCGGAAACACCAGCCACCTGGACCAGCGCGGCGTCAGCGGTCCGGCGTACGGGCGGTACGATCGCTCATACACGGCCATTGTGGTCTCCCATCGCCTTGAGGAAGATGTCCTCGAGGCTGTCGCGCTTGTAGCCGACCCGCCGCAGCTGGACCTCATGCTGGTCGGCAAGCCGGAACAGATCAGCGATCGCGAGGCCTTCGGGAACCACCACCTTGAGCCGCTTCTGGTTCAGGGTCGCACCCTCGCAGCCGAGCTCGCTGACCGCGGCAGCGAACGGCTCGGCGTTGCCGCGGATCTCCAGCTCCACCAGGCGCCGGTTCGTCCGGCGTTCCTCGGCGAGGTCGCAGTAGGTGGCGATCTCTCCCTTTTTCAAGATCAGGACCTCCTCGCAGCACTCCTCCACATCGCGGAGCAGGTGTGAGGAGAGGATCAGGCACAGCTCGCCCTCGTCGCGGATGTCGCGGATCAGGCGGAGCATCCGCTCCCGAGCCGGTGGATCGAGCCCGTTGGTGGGCTCGTCGAGGAACAGCAGCCGCGGTCCGTGGACGATCCCCTGGGCGAGCTTGGCCAGCTGCTTCATCCCCTGGGAGTACCCTTCCAACGGCCGGTAGCGGGCCTCGCCGAGCCCGACGTAGTGCAGCGCTTCGTGGGCCCGCTCCAGCGCCGCGTCCGGTGGCAGCCCGCTGAGCTCACCCATCAGCCGGACGAACCGGACGCAGCTCATCTGTGCGATGAACGAGTCGGTCTCCGGCATGTAACCGACGGCGCCCCGCAGGTCTTTGGCCTCCGTACGGATATCGCGACCGAACAGGCGCGCCGTGCCTTCCGACGGCGGGTAGAAGCCGAGGAGGGTGTTGATGAGAGTCGTCTTGCCGGCGCCGTTCGGCCCGAGCAGGCCGATCGCGCGCCCGGTGAGGCGTGCGGTGAGACCGGACAGGATCTGGTGGCGGCCGAAGCGCACGCCGAGGCCATCCAGCTCGATGACCGGCGTGCGCTCGGCGGACGGCGTGGTGGACAGAGGTTCAGCGGCCATGATGCTCCCGAAGGTGAGCGGCGGCGGTCCCGACGCCTGGGGGAGCGCAGGACCGCCTGCTCGAGCTGGATATGTCGGTCACGAGCCGGTTGTGGCGTCCTCGGCTGTCTCGGTGACGTCGAGAAGCGAGTGCATCCCGAGTGGTCCACCGAACCCGCCGATCAGAGCGGCCAGACGAGAGGACACGAACCCGTTGGGCGTTGATGTGGCGATCTCGATCCGGTCGCGATGGCCCCATGCGCACGTGACCGTCGCCGACAGGTTGGCCGTGACTGCCTCGAACGCCGTACGCTGCTCCTCGGTCAGCTTCTGGCCGACGCTCTCCATGACGCCGCGGCTGAGCGGACCCAGCACACTGCCCAGGTTCTGGTAGACGACGCCGGAGAAGTCGGTGTAGGCGTCGGCTGGCAGCAGCTCGGTGAAGCTCGCCGACGACACCAGCGTGTAGCCGGTGTTGCGCTGCTCTATCGCCGTGTCCAGGTACGCGCGCAACGGTGCGGCGAGCAGGTAGCCGTCCACGAACGTGTAGTGGATCGTCAGCGGCAGGTTCTCGGTGGTGAGCGAGTGGTATGTCCGGCCTCCGTCGGTCGTGCTGGCGAGGATGATAGCACCGGGGCTGAAGCCGCCGCCGTCACCGAGCTGTGCAACCTCGGTGTTCATGCGCGCCACCAGCTCCTCGAGAGTGTGCTGGAGCCGGGCGGAGTCGTACACCTCGAGGACCACCTTCCACGCTGGCGTGGGCAGCATCGGACCGTCCATCGCGAATGCGAACTCGGCGCCGAGGGGCTCGGCGAGGTCGTCGCGGAGGGACAGCCCGATCTCGGCCTCCGCCTTTGCCAGATCGGCCTCGAACGTCGGGTTCATCTGGGCGAGGAGCCCGAACAGCTCATCGACCATCTGCGCCGGGGTCTTGACCACGAAGCCGCTCGCCACGGTGGCGTCCGGCGACACGAACTCCAGCGCTCCCATCGGTGCGGGCTCGGCGAGCCACGACGCGACGCCGCGGCGCGGGCCGTCGAAGGTCAGCAGAGCGCGCGTGGAGGCGGCGTCGCCGGGCGAGTGCTCCAGCACGAGATGGCGCACGTCGAGCAGGCCGAACTGACGGAGCGCATCGGCGTGCTCGCTGCCGTCCGCTGCGGTACCGACCAGGAGCCCGAGGTCAGCGCCCACCAACCAGTCGATTCCGCTCCGGTACGCCTGGGCGAGGGTGTCGTAGAACGGCCCCTGACGGAATGGGTTGGCTGCAGGATCGGCAATCAGCCCGGCCACCCGGGCCAGCGTGGTGGGCTCGGGCGAGACCACCAGCAGGTCGCCGGCGATCCACAGGTCCATCTGGCCCTGGCCCGCCTCGGCCGGGCTGTCGATGATCTGAATGGCAACCTCCTCACCGGCATGCTCGGCCAGCACCGCCAGCTGCTCCTCCAGGAGAGCTCTGAACCGCTGCGGATCGCTGAGCGGCGCCATGACCAGAGGCGTCGGCTCGTTGGTGGTCGCATCCATCTGCACCGTGACCACGACCTCGTCGCCGATCGTCTCGCCGAACGCCTCGATGGTGCCGAACACGCGCTCGAGCTCCGCATCGATGCCGTTCGGAACGACGTTGTCCTGCCACCACCGGCCGATGATCTCCGAGGAGCGGATCTGCTCCACCGTGACCCGGTAGCCCTCGGCGAACGTCTCGCCCAGGTTGGGGATGGCGGCGTACACGATGGTGTCCGCCGGCGTTAGCTGGAGCACCCGGCTGGAGCTCCGTGCGTCCGGCATCGGGACACTCGCGCGAACGGCCCGCTCGATCTCTGCCAGCTCCTGGAGCATCGCCAGGTAGCGGTCGACGTTGCGGCTCCAGGCGATCTCCTCGGCCACAGGTACTGGAGTGATGCGCGAGGACGTTGTGACCTGCTGACCTGGGTTCAGGGTGTCATGCCGGCCCTGCTGGCGCACCTTGACCTCACCCTCGACCACCGAAACCCGCGAGCCCTTGGTGCCGTGATTCACCGCGAAGATCGTTCCGGTGACCGACACCAGACAGTCGTTGGTGGCCACGAACAGGTGGCCGGCGCCCTGCTTGGCCGCCTCGACGATCACGTTGCCGCGGATCAGGTCGAGGGTCGTGCCGCGGCGCTTCGGTTGGACCTTCAGCTCGGAGCGAGCGTGCATCTCCACCGCGGAGCCGTCCTCGAGCCGCACCACTGCACCGCCATCCTTGCCGGTGCGCACCGCCTCGCCGGGGGCGAGAGTGTCGCCGGTAGCCAGGGGCGTGCTCATGTCGCCGTCGAGCCGGTACAGCTCGCCGTCCACGGTCTCCACGTGGGCGATCACCGACGGGGCGGGCATCAGCTGGGGAACGATCCAGCCGCCGATGACGACCGCTGCGAGGATCGCTGCGGCCGCTGCCAAGCGCAGGGTGGTCCGCGACATGTGGTGGGGCATGGGGACGGCGGCGGCCCGTTCGACGGGGCTTCGCGCGCCGGTTCGGGCGGCGATCAGTGCCTTGCGACAGAGGAGACACTCCCGGGAGTGGTCCTCGAGCAGCATCCTGCGGGCTTCGCTCAGCTGACCGGCGAGGTAGGCCGGGATCAGCTTCTGGAAGTCCTCACAGCCGTGGATCGCGTCGACGTCGGCGTCGGCGGCGTACCGCTGCCGGCGGCCGGCCTCGGCCTCGGTGGCGATCCTGCTCCACACGCGGGCGGCGGCCTCCGCCGTCGTCCCTGGCGGGATCGGCTCGGAGCGGATCTCTCGGCATGCGTCGTCGAGCAGCGTCTTCGGTTTCGGTGTGCGGGTCATGAGGTCCTCCCGTGGAACGAAGCGAGAGCGGAGCGGAGGCGGCGGGTCGCGCGGTGGAGCGTGACAGCTACGACACTCGGAGAGGTGTCGAGCATATCGGCGATCTCGCGGTTGCCGAGCCCCTCGATATGGCGGAGCACGAACACCTCGGCCGCCCGTGGGCTGAGCGCCCCCAGCGCGGACCGCAGGTGGTGACGAAGCTCCGAAGAGGCGTGCCGCCGCTCTGGATCGGGCGTCGCGTCGGCCATCACCGAGGTCTCCTCAGTGCTGATCGGCACCGAGCTGGTCACTCGTTTCGACCGCACGAGATCGAGAGCCGCATTGACTGCCGCACGATGGAGGTAGCCGCCGGCGCCCTGCGACAGGTCCACCTTGTCGTACCGTCGCAGAAGCTTCAAGAACACGGTCTGCATGATGTCCTCGGCGTCCGAGGCGTTGCCGGTTACCCGATAGGCCGCGTGGAACACCTTGCGGTGGTGCTGCTCAAAGATGTCCTTGAGATCGTCCAGCGGTGTTGGTACCGGTTCCATTGTGGCTGCAACGGCCTCCACTGCGTCCTCCTTGCCTTCGTCTCCAACCATCTCAACGAACCTCCCGGACGACCATTAACCGAATCCCGTCGTGTACCTCTTGAACCTGCTCCATTGCTCGGTCCACCTCCCCGGTGCGGTGCATCCGAGGCGCGCCTTTATTGTGCCGCAATCGGTGCCCGGTGCCGGCGAGCATCATCTGCTCCCGCGACCGCTCAGCTGTTCCTCAAGTACGCGAAGAGGTTTGCGGACAGTGACTTGTCGCTGCCGTTGTAGAGCAGTACGCGGTACGAGGGGAACGCCAGCTCCACCTCGATCGGGCCGGCCGTCAGCCAGCCTTCGGCGCCGATGACAGCCTCCATGCTCAGCTCGACGGGAAACAGCACCACACCATCCGTGCGCAAGGTCTCCACCACCAGCGGCTCATCCGGAACCAGCATGACACCAACGGTGCCACCGGTGGTGACAGTTCCCTTGATCTCGACGGCGAGGCTCAGCAGGAGCGTGGCGAAGCCGTCGGTCTCCAACGTCCCCGCCTCTACCAGGCGGGAGGTGGTGCTGCGCGGGACCGGCGCCACCAGCACGTCGCCGAACCGCTCCATCCGCGCGCTCGGAACTGGCCCGTCGATGCCCACCGTGCCGTCCACTCGCTGGATCTCGGGAAGGTTGATGACCTCCACGGCCTGGACCTCGCCAGCCGGGCTCGGTGCGGCACTGGCGGTGGCAACTCCGAGCGCGAGCAGCGCAGCGTACCTCGCGATGCGATAGCGTTGTTCGGGTAAGGCGATCATGGCTCCTCCTGGTGGCCTGTGGATGGTTCTCGGTTAGCCGTTGGATCACGGCGAGATCTTGCGAATACGTCCTCTATCGTCGTTGTCACCCGGCTCCACCTTTGTTGAGCGTGCACGTCCACCGATTCTAGCAGTGGGGCGGCGGTTCCTTGATGGCCGTGCAAGCCTGACGCAGCCTTGCCCGGAAACGATGCATGCGGTAAACTCATTGAGCGGTGCTCTCACAGCTTCTCGCCGTCAGCCGCAGACCTGGCTGATCGGCCGTTCACCTTCGAGCAGGCGTGAGCCATCCCAGCCGAAAGGCGAGAGCACCACTCCACAACCGGTGGAGATGATCCGCGCCCGGCTCCGGCGCCGCGGGTAGGGTGTCCGCCGGTTTCGAAAGGAGGACATGCACATGGACGCGACTCATGACAGCACCGTTGTCGAGCTGCCAGTCGACCGGATCGCGACGGAGGAGGAGGAGATCCTCTCGCCGTCGACCAAGGTCATCGATGGAGATTTTCTGGCGGACGTTCTCGATGAGGAGCATGTCCCGGGGGAGGTGACCGACGAGCATCTGATCGAGATGCTGTGGGAGGCGGTGCCCGAGCTGTACCAACGGCTCCAGGGCGCTGCAGACTTGGAGATGGCGCGCGACCGGATGTACACGTTCCTCGAGCGTACCGAGCGTCGGCTGTTCGAGGTGGACAACACCGACCACGTGCTGGAGAAGGCGGTCCAGCGCGACTGTATCGCCGTCCTGCGATCGATCATCGCGCCAGTGAACGAGAAGCGCACGCGGTTCTCGGCTCTCGACTGCCTCTGGAAGCTGGCCAACGGTCGTCAGACCGAGGATGTCTCCGTCGGCTTCCTGATGGAGTTCTACTACCTTTTCCACGGAGTGGCTGGCACCAGCCGGCTGTATCGGGAGACCGAGAGGATTCGCAAGGGGATCCCGGATTTCCTCCGCCTGAAAGGTCGGGAGGCCGCCATCGAACGCACCGAGATGCTCGACGAGCAGGGCGACAGCGTGCACAAGATGTTCCGGCGGTACCCCTCCGGTCTGGAGCACGAGGTGATCGGCTGGCGGGAGCGCAACAGGCAGCGGATCCTCCGCTACTTCGGTGGTACCGACGACGACTGGGACGACTACCGCTGGCACCTGAGACACGTGATCAAGAAGGTCGATACCGTGCTCGACCTGATCGAGGTCATTCCGGAGCGGGAGGCGGCGCTGCGCAAGGCGAACGACATCCGATTGCCGTTTGGGATCACACCGTACTACCTCTCCCTCATGGACCGAACGCCGTCGGTGGGGTTCGATCACGCTGTGCGGGCGCAGGTGCTCCCACCGCCGGACTATGTCGGTGAGATGGCGGCCCACATGGAGGACCGGAACCAGGCGTTCGACTTCATGGGTGAGCACGACACGTCGCCGATCGGTCTGGTGACGCGGCGCTACCCGATGATCTCGATTCTCAAGCCGTACAACACCTGTGCGCAGATCTGTGTGTATTGCCAGCGCAACTGGGAGATCGATCAGTGCATGGCGCCCGATGCCATGTCGTCGTGGGAGAACATCTCCGCGGCGATCGACTGGATTGCCGAGCACCCGGCGGTGGGAGACGTCCTGGTGACCGGCGGCGATCCGCTGATCATGAGCGATCGGGTCCTCGAGAAGATCCTGTCGCGGCTGGCGCAGATCGATCACGTCTACCGGATCCGTTTCGGCTCGAGGACTCCCGTGGTGCTGCCGCAGCGGTTCACTGACACGCTGTGCGAGATGTTCGCGCGGTACCACCAGCCGGGGATCCGGGAGATCGTACTGGTGACCCACTTCGAGCACTCCTACGAGATCACTCCGGAGGCGCGCGACGCCGTGCGCAAGGTGCGCAAGCTCGGCATCAGTGTGTACAACCAGCAGGTGTTCACCATCGAGAACTCCCGTCGGTTCGAGACGTGCAAGCTGCGCCGGGATCTCCGCTCGATCGGAGTCGACCCGTACTACACGTTCAACATGAAAGGAAAGCGCGAGCTGTGGCGGTACATGGCGCCGATCGCCCGCTTGCTCCAGGAGCGCAAGGAGGAGGCGCGGCTCATGCCGGGCCTGGACCGGACCGATGAGCCGGTGTTCAACGTGCCGCGGATGGGCAAGAACCATCTGCGTGCCCGTCAGGACCACAACCTGATCATGGTTCTTGCCGATGGAGCGAGGGTGTACGAGTTCCACCCGTGGGAAAAGATGATCCAGCCGATGCCGGCGTTCCGGTACATCGATCGTCCGATCTACGATTACCTTCAGGAGCTCTCCGACCGCGGCGAGAGTGTGCGCGAGTACCGGACCATCTGGTATTACTTCTGACCCGGCTTCACTTTCCCCCACCCACCCGCCGCGGCTACGCCGGGGTACGCGCGGGTCACTACAACCGGACTGACTGCTCTTCAGTTGTGGGAGCCGGCGTCTCGCCGGCGGGTGGGTGGAGGGGCTGCGTTCACGATCGATCCAACGAAGCCTCCCCGGCACCGGCACTGGCCCCGGTCCCCGCCCCGGCAGCCGGCTGCCGGCCCCGGAACACTGAAGCCCCGCTCATCGGGTTGACCGGCACGCGTACTGACTGCTGCCCCACCGATATCCACCATCGAGCTCCATGCGCCGACCACCGCACCACCAAGCCCACGAAACCCCGTCCACCCGTACGCTTTTCGCCGCTGCATGGTCATCGCCGGAGTTCGGTGACCGGCGTCCCGGGCCAGGACCGTTGACCGGGACCGGAAGGCTATGGTTCTCCCACGGGATCTCTCCGCTCGCCAGGTGCTCAGGAGCATCAACGAAGTCCCCTGCTGCCGACACAGAGATCGCCCACGACAGCTCGGTCGAGATGACGTGGTGGGTGGGATAGGCGAGGTTCTTCCGGCCTCTATCAACGAGCCGTTCACGAAGCTCGCTTCCGGCGCAGTCTCGCCGGGGGCCGCGGGCCGGGATCCGGATGGCCGGGGCCGGCTCCAGGAAGCCGCAGGAGCGACCGTGCACTCCTACGGTGAAGACTTCCGCTTGCCTTCGGGATCGCTATACTGCGGCGATGCCGATTGTCCAGCTGCACCAGTTGCCGGGGAGCAAGCGGGCGGGCGAGCTGGTCCGAGTGCTGCAGCAGCTCGTTGGCGATGGACGTCGTGTCGTTGTCTGGATGGCCGACGACGGTCGGCGCCAGATGCTGGACGACTACCTGTGGACGTTCGACAAGGGCTCCTTCATCGCGCATGAGCTGTGGAGCCGGGAGCAGGGCGAGGTGGACGTACCGGTGGCTCTGGTCGGCGAGCCGGCGAACCCGAACCGAGCCGATGTGCTGGTCGTGGGTGACGAGCTTCCCGACGACGCGTGGGCCGTCACCTTTGATGAGGTCCACGACTTCATCCCCGCTGGCGATACCGACCGTGAGCAGTGGTGGCAGCACCACGTTCCCGATGGCGGCGCACCGGCGTGAGCGGACGTCGCGTCGTGAACGGCGAACGTACACGTCTGAGACCGTGTCTCTGTCGCGCAAGCCGCGCCGAGAGAGACAGTTGAGCTGAGGTTTGATTGACAGCGCCCGCCGACTGGCTACAATGGGCGCCGCCTGCCGAGGGGGGTGGAGGAGGCATGACCGAATACGTACCGATCCTCATTTTTGCCCTGGTGGCGATCTCTTTTCCGATTCTCACCTTGCTGATCGCCAAGCTGGTCCGTGCGGGCGCTCCGAATCCGGTGAAGGGGGAGCCGTACGAGTGCGGGGTCAAGGTGGACACCACAGCGCTCGAGACACGGTTCTCGATCCGCTACTACGTCATCGCAGTCCTGTTCGTGGTCTTCGATGTGGAGACGATCTTCCTGTTCCCGTGGGCTGTGGCGTTCGATCGGCTTCTCCTGTTCGGATTCATCGAGATGTTCGTCTTTCTGGCGATCCTCGTCGTGGGCTATATCTACGTATGGAGAAAGGGAGCGCTGGAATGGGCCTGATCGAGGACCGTTTCTCCAAGAACATCATCACCACAACCTACGATCTGGTCTTCAACTGGGCGCGACGGAGCTCGTTGTGGCCGATGCAGTTCGGCCTGGCGTGCTGCGCCATCGAGATGATGGCTGTGCTCGATCCCCGCTACGACATGGCCCGATTCGGTGCGGAGGTGTTCCGCGGATCCCCGCGTCAGGCGGACATGATGATCGTCTCCGGTACCGTGACCGAGAAGATGGCGCCGGTGGTCAAACGGCTGTACGACCAGATGGCAGAGCCGAAGTGGGTGCTGGCGATGGGGGCGTGTGCGACCTGCGGTGGACCGTACCGGACGTACGCTGTCACGCAAGGGGTCGATCGGATTGTGCCCGTCGACGTGTACATACCGGGATGTCCGCCGCGGCCCGAGGCGCTGCTGTACGGACTGATGCAGCTCCAGCGCAAGATCGACCGCATGACCATCGCTCGCCGTGAGGCATCGTGAGGTCCCCATGAACGACAAGCCGAACCCTGATCGTCCGAACGGTACTGGTGCGAGCCCCGAGGAGCCCGAAACCACCGAGGCGCCCTCGAGCGGGGGCGGAGCATCGGACGCCGGTGACGCGAAGGCGCCCGAGCCCAAGCCGGCGGACGGCGAAGGACCAGCCGAGTCCAAGCCGTCGCAGGATGCGAAGCAGGAGTCCAAGCCGAGCCAGTCAGCTGACTCCGAAGAGGCCAGGAAGGCCAAGATCGCGGCCGCGAAGGCGAAGGCTGCAGCCGCCAAGGAGGCCAAAGGCGACGAGCCCCCGAAGCCTCCATGGGAGGAGAAGCCGGTTCCTCCCGGTCACGAGGACGCCGCTGACGACGAGGACGTGGCCGCGCTGGCCGAGGCGCGCCCGGATGCCGTGGTGGCGGCCGACCGGTTCGCCGGAGATGTCACCGTAACGGTCCCCTTGGGCGAGATCGTCGACACCTGTACGTACCTCCGCGACGAGCGAGAGTTCTCCTTTCTGGTGGACCTCACGGCCGCGGATTGGCCAGAGCGCGAAGAAGGCCGGTTCGACGTCATCTACTGGATGCACCGGTTCCGGGACTCGAAGCGGCTTCGGTTGCGAGTGGTTGCCGGAGAGGATCAGCCGGTTCCATCGGTGGTGTCGGTGTGGACCACGGCCAACTGGATGGAGCGCGAGGTGTACGACATGTTCGGAGTGATCTTCGAGGGTCATCCGAACCTCGAGCGGATCCTGACGTGGGAAGGGTTCAACGGTCATCCGTTGCGCAAGGACTTCCCCGTTGAAGGGATCGACACCGGGGCTGCGATCTACCCGGACACGTTCCCGCCGGGCGGTGGTCCGGTTGGGGAAGAGGAGACGGTATGACCGACCTCGACCACGAAACGCTGTTCGATGTCGACGAGATGGAGCTCAGCTTCGGGCCGCAGCATCCGGCCACCCACGGGGTGTTGCGGGTACAGCTCAAGCTCGATGGCGAGAAGATCCTCGATGCCAAGCCGATCATCGGGTACCTCCACCGGGGCACCGAGAAGCTGTTCGAGACACAGACGTTTCCACAGGCAATCCCGCACACGGATCGCCTCGACTACACGGCCGCGGCAACCAACAACCAGGCGTACTGTCTCGCGGTCGAGAAGCTGGCGGGGATCACGCCGCCGCCGCGGGCATGCTACATCCGGATGATTCTTGCGGAGCTGCAGCGGCTCGCTTCCCACCTGCTCTGGCTGGCCACCCACGCGATCGATATCGGGGCCATCACCCCGTTCTTCTATACGTTCCGTGAGCGCGAGGAGATTCTCGACCTGTTCGAGGAGTACTGCGGCGCGCGACTGACGCTGAACTGCATGCGGATCGGTGGGGTTCCGTTCGAGCTGCCCGATGGCTGGGTCGAGAAGTGCTCCGACTTCATCGAACGGTTCCCGGCCCACATCGTCGAGTACGAGAACCTGCTCACCAATAACCGGATCTGGAAGGGCAGGACCGTGGACGTCGGCGTGATCTCTGCCGAGGAGGCGATCGACTACGGCCTGACGGGACCGCCTCTGCGCGGCTCCGGTGTGAAGTGGGACATCCGCAAGGTGTTTCCGTACGACCGGTACGACGAGGTCGACTTCGAGGTGCCGATCGGGAGCAAAGGCGACACCTACGATCGCTACCTGGTGCGGATGGAGGAGATGCGGCAGTCGACGCGGATCGTCCGTCAGTGCCTCGATCGTCTGCCAGATGGTCCGACGATGGCGAAGGTTCCGAAGGTGCTCCGCGCTGGCGAGGGGATGGTGTATGCCTCGGTGGAGGCGCCGAAGGGTGAGCTGGGCTACTTCCTGGTGACCACTCCCAAGGGCACCACACCGTACCGGTGCCACGTCCGTCCACCGTCGTTCATCAACCTGCAGTCGCTGCCGAAGATGGTGGAGGGATCGCTGGTTGCCGACCTGGTGGCCGTGATCGGAACTCTCGATATCGTCCTCGGCGAGATCGACCGCTAGGAGGCTGCGATGCTGTCTGCGATGTGGTCCGAGCCACTGCTGAGCCTGGTCACGATCCCGATGGTCAAGATCGGTGTGATCTTCACCGTGCTCATGCTGATCGTGGCCTACCTGACGTTTGCCGAGCGCAAGGTCCTGGCGTACCTGCAGGTGCGCATCGGCCCGAACCGCGTGGGGCCCCGCGGCTGGCTCCAGCCGATCGCCGATGGGCTCAAGCTCTTTGTGAAAGAGGATCTCGTTCCGTCCGGGTCCCAGAAGTTCGTGTTCATGCTGGCGCCGTGTCTGATTATCGTTCCAGCGCTGCTGGTATGGGCCGTGATCCCCTTCGGCGAGCCGTTCGAGGTGGCCGGGGTGCAGGTCCACCAGGTGATCTCGGATATCAACATCGGCGTTCTCTACATCCTCGGTGTGAGCACCATCGGTGTGTACGGGTTGATCCTCGGTGGCTGGTCCTCCAACTCGAAGTTCTCCCTGATGGGTGGTCTCCGATCTGCTGCACAGATGATCTCCTATGAGGTGCCGCTCGGTTTCGCGGTGGTCTCTGCGGTGCTTCTGGCCGGATCGTTGAGCCTGGTGGAGATCGTTCGCGCGCAGCAGGACGCGGGTCTCTGGTTCTTCATCCCCGGGATATTGGCTCTCGGCATCTACTTCGTGTGCGGTGTCGCGGAGACCAACCGGAACCCGTTTGACCTGCCGGAGGCGGAGTCCGAGCTGGTGGCCGGTTTCCATACCGAGTACTCCGGGATGAAGTTCGCCCTGTTCTTCCTCGCCGAGTACGCCAACATGATGGTGGTGGCCTCGCTGGCGACGATCCTGTTTTTCGGTGGCTGGCTGCCACCGTTCCCGAACGTCGGGTTCCTGTCGTTCCTGGACGTCATTCCTGGTGTGGTCTGGTTCCTGGCGAAGGTCGCGGTGTTCATGTACTGCTACATCTGGTTCCGCGGCACGTTTCCTCGCTACCGGTTCGACCAGCTGATGCGAGTGGGCTGGAAGTGGCTCATCCCGCTGTCGTTGGTGAACGTCATGCTGGTGGCTCTGGGCGTGCTGCTGGTGAAGGGCTGAGCCATGGGGTTCATGGATTTCCTCTCTCGGCTGATCCCGTTCGACCTGTTCACTGGCCTCGGTGTGACGGGCGGGTACCTGTTCCGGAAGAAGTTCACGGTGCAGTACCCGGAGAAGCGGCTGGAGCCCACCGACCGCTTTCGCGGGATGTTCGGCTACAACAGCGAGCGCTGCATCGACTGTGCGCTATGTGCCAAGGCGTGTCCGATCGAGATCATTCATATCCGCTACGAGCGGTACGAGGATGAGAAGGGCAAGAAGAAGAAGCGTATTGCCTCCTACGACATCGACGTCAAGCGGTGCATGTTCTGCGGCCTGTGCGAGGAGGCGTGTCCAACAGAGCCGAAGGCGATCTGGCTGACCACCAAGACCTACGAGCTGGCGACCTACGAGCGCAACGAGCAGCTGTACTTCACCAAGGATCGGCTCGAAGGGTGGGAGGGCGTGCAGGCGTACCCGGGAGTGGTGGCGCCGAACGCCGGTCAGAATCCGGGCGATCCCACGGGTGAGAAGACCCGCGCCAAAGGGGAAGGGGAGGAGAGCTCGTGATGGACTTTCTGATCACCCACTTCGCCGCCGTCGTCTTCTACACCGTGGCGGCGCTGACCGTGGCCGGCGCCATCGGCGTGGTGACGTTTCGAAGCCCGGTCCACTCGGCGTTGTCGCTGCTATGGACGTTCGTCATGGTTGCCGTCCTGTTCGTCATGCGGCAGGCCGAGTTTCTGGCGGCCGTCCAGCTTCTGGTGTACGGCGGCGGAATCATGGTGCTGTTCCTGTTTGTGATCATGCTGGTCAACGTCCACGATCTCAATCAGGAGGAGCCGCTGGTGCCGCAGCTGGTGCTGCCAGCGGTGCTGGGGAGCCTGGCGTTTGGCATCCTGGTGGCAGTGAACATCCTCCTCGGGCGCCTCGGCGCCGTCGGGGCGGACGCGGATGCCCTCCGCCGGATCCCCGGAGAGTCGGGGGTGGCCGGTAACACCGAGGCCGTGGGCATGTTGCTCTACCAGAAGTACCTCGTACCGTTCGAGGTGGTCTCGGTCATACTGCTGGTGGCGATGATCGGTGCGGTGGTGCTGGCGATGCGTCAGCATCGCGAGGAGCCGCAAAAGGGGGAGTGGGAGTCATGATCGGCGCGACCCATTACGTGATTCTGTCGCTGATCCTGCTCGTGCTCGGAGTGATCGGCGTGATGGTCCGGCGGAACTTCATCACCGTGCTGATGTCACTCGAGCTCGTGTTCAACGCCGCCAACCTGAATCTGATCGCCTTCTCCGAGCGGCTCGGCGATCTCTCCGGGCAGGTGCTGGCGGTGTTCGTGATCGCTGTGGCGGCTGCGGAAGCGGCGATCGGTCTGGGGCTGACGGTGGCGCTGGTTCGACTGCGCAAGTCGGTGAGCCTCGACGAGGCCCGTGAGATGCGGAGCTAGCGATGCGTTTCCACGACTTGATCTGGTTGATTCCGTTGTTCCCGCTCGCTGGCGCCGCGTTCAACGGGCTGGTCACCAACCGGCTCGGGTGGAGCAAGAAGACCGCGAATGTGGTAGCGCTGCTCGGCTCTGGCCTGGCCTGGCTATGGGGGTGGGCCGCCATCGCGCAGTGGGCGTTCACCGAGGGAATCGAGCACGTGCACGTGGTCTCGCTGTACGACTGGATCGTCGGCGGGACGATGACCATCGCAGACGGTAGCGTCGCGGAGCTGGTGTTCACGGCCTCGTTCCAGCTCGATCCGGTGTCGGCGGTGATGGTGGGGTTCGTGACCTTCGTCGGGTTCTTGATCCACCTGTACTCCGTCGGCTACATGCACGACGAGTCCGACCGCGCCTACTCCCGCTACTTCTCCTATCTCAACCTGTTCATGTTCTCGATGCTGGTGCTGGTGCTCGGCTCCAACCTCACGGTCCTGTTCGTGGGCTGGGAGGGTGTTGGCCTGTGCTCGTACCTGCTGATCGGCTTCTACTTCGAGAAGGACTGGTGTGCGGACGCTGGCAAGAAGGCGTTCATCGTCAACCGGATCGGAGACTTCGGCTTCCTGCTTGCGATCTTCTTCGCGTTCTGGGCGTTCGGCTCGGTGGAGTTCCAGGAGATGTTCGCGAAGGCCGTCGCGACGCCGATGGCGTACACCGGCCCGGCGACGGTCATTTGCTTGCTCCTGTTCGTGGGCGCCATCGGCAAGTCGGCACAGATCCCGCTGTACGTCTGGTTGCCAGACGCCATGGCGGGCCCGACGCCGGTTTCGGCGCTGATCCATGCGGCGACGATGGTGACGGCCGGTGTGTACATGGTGGTCCGCTGCAACCCGCTGTTCCAGCTGAGCCCTGTGGCGCTGCTGGTGGTCGGGATCGTCGGCGGTTTGACGGCTGTTTTTGCCGCGACCATCGGCCTTGCACAGAACGACATCAAGAAGGTGCTGGCATACTCGACCGTGTCCCAGCTCGGCTACATGTTTCTCGGTGCGGGCGCCGGCGCGTTTATTGCCGCCCTGTTCCACGTGCTCACTCACGCCTTTTTCAAGGCCTGCCTCTTCCTTGGCTCCGGCTCGGTGATCCACGCGTGTGGCGGGAACCAGGACATGCGCTCGATGGGTGGGCTGAAGAAGTACATGCCGACCACCTACTGGACGTTCCTGATGGCGACCATCGCGATCGCCGGAATCGTGCCGTGGGCCGGCTTCTTCTCCAAGGACGAGATCCTGGCCAAGGCGTTTGCCGCCGGGTACACGGATCTCGGCGGCTTCGGATCGGCGTACTACATCCTCTGGATCCTGGGCGTGCTCGGCGCCTTTCTGACGGCCTTCTACATGTTCCGGCTCGTCTACATGACCTTCCACGGAGAGTTTCGGGGTGGCGAGGAGGCGGAGCGCCATCTGCACGAGTCGCCATGGACGATGACCCTGCCGCTGCAGATTCTGGGCGTCTTATCGGTCGTCGCCGGTTTTCTGGCGTTCCCTGGACACCTGTTCTTGCACCCGGAGTGGAACCTGTTCGAACGGTTCATGCACCCTGCGGTGCCGCATGTGGAGCTGATGGAGCACCCGCCTCAGGCAGAGGAGCTGCTGCACGGTGCGGCAGACGAGCCCGTCGCGCACGGCGAGGTGGGCGAGGCGATCGAGGAGGTCCAGGAGGGGCACGGGGCTCAGGAGCATGTTGCGGCGAGCGGCGCTGGGGAGGCGGACGCACACGGCGGTCACGGTGACCACGGCGCCCACGCAGCGCTGCTCAAGTGGGAGCGTGCACTGGTGTTCCTGTCGTTGGCTGTGGCGTTCGCGGGCATTCTGCTCGCCACGAGACTGTACCTCTGGGCTGCAGCCGAGGAGATCCCACGCAAGCTGGCGGAGCGGTTTGCGCTGGCGTACCGGCTGATCCTGAACAAGTACTACGTGGACGAGATCTACGACGCGACAGTGATCAGCGGGACGGTCAAGATGGCCCGGGGGCTCTGGGAGTTCGATGCCCGGGTGGTCGACGGCTTGGTGAACGGAGCTCGTCACGTCACCGTCGGCGGCAGCTTTCTTTCAGGGTTGTTCGACCTACGCGTCGTGGATGGTCTGGTCAACCTTGTGGCGTACATCTGGCAGGTGCTGAGCGTACGGTTCCGCCGTCTGCAGGTTGGCTACGCCCAGTGGTACGCGATGGTCATGGTCCTCGGCGCCGCGGCGCTGATCGTGGTGTACCTGTGGTTCTGATGGTCCGGATTGCAGGATGAGGGAGTCGATGGTGCACGTGAAACCGGAATCGACCGAGAGCGGAAGCAACGGGCGGCGGCAACGCGCCAGTGCCGGGCTCCGACGGCTTTGATGGAGCGGGGTAGGAGATGGAAAACCTGTACTCGTACGAACTCGGCTGGTTGCTCAACCTGATCTGCTACGTGCCACTGCTCGGGGCGTTGGGGATCATCTTCCTCGTCAAGAAGGAGAACAGCGGCATGATCAAGACCGTCGCCACCGTCGTGGCGGGTGTTGACATGCTTCTGTCGATCCCCCTCTGGTTCCTGTACGACACGGGCGGGGCGCAGTTCCAGTTCGTCACCCAGGCGGACTGGATCCCCAAGGTGGGGGCGCAGTACCTGTTCGGGGTGGACGGCTTCTCGATCCTGCTGATCCTCCTGACAACGGTGCTGGGCTTCATCTCGGTGTACTCGTCGTTCACCGCGATCACCCATCGGCAGAAGGAGTACTACGTGTTCCTCCTGCTCCTGCAGACCGGGATGCTGGGCGTGTTCATGGCGCTCGACTTCATCCTGTTCTACGTGTTCTGGGAGGTCATGCTGGTCCCGATGTACTTCCTTATCGGGGTCTGGGGCGGACCGCGCAAGCTCTATGCAGCGATCAAGTTCTTCCTGTACACCCTGGTCGGCTCGGTGCTGATGCTGGTGGGAATCCTCGCGCTGTACTTCTACAACGCGGACGGGATGGCAGCGATCGGGCTGCCAGGCCTCGGTCACGAGGCCACGTTCGAGTTCGCCCAGCTGTATGCCATCGCGCCCCAGATCCCGGCGGGGCTGCAGTTCTGGGTGTTCCTGGCGTTCTTCGTGGGGTTCGCCATCAAGGTGCCGATGTTCCCGTTCCATACATGGTTGCCGGACGCCCACGTGGAGGCGCCGACGGCGGGCTCGGTGATCCTGGCCGGTGTCCTGCTGAAGATGGGGACGTACGGATTTGTCCGTCTATCGTTGCCGATCCTGCCGGATGCCACCATCAAGGCCGTTCCATGGGTCGCCGCGCTGTCGTTGATCGCCATCATCTACGGGGCGTTGGTGGCGATGGCGCAGAAGGACATGAAAAAGCTGGTGGCCTACTCCTCGGTGAGCCACATGGGCTTCGTGATGATCGGAATGTTCGCCCTCAACGAGGCCGGCGTGCGCGGCTCGATCCTGCAGATGATCAACCACGGGGTCTCGACCGGCGCGCTCTTCCTTCTCGTCGGCATCGTGTACGAGCGCCGCCACACCCGGCTGATCGCCGAGTACGGAGGGCTGGCGAAGATCATGCCGGTGTACGCCATGTTCTTCTTGATCATGACGCTGTCATCGATCGGCCTGCCAACGCTGAACGGCTTTATCGGTGAGTTCACGATTCTGATCGGGGCGTTCGCTGCCAACCACTGGTGGGCGGTCATCGCGGCAACCGGGATCGTCCTTGGTGCGGCCTACATGCTCTGGCTGTACCAGCGGGTGTTCTTCGGCGAGGTGACGGTGGAGGCGAATAGCTCGCTCACCGACCTGACGCGTCGGGAGCAGTGGACACTGATCCCGCTGATCGTGATCGCGTTCTGGATCGGTCTGTATCCGAAGCCGTTCTTCGATCGGATGGCGCCAACTGTGGACCGGGTCGTGGAGATCATCGAGACGGAGCGCGCAGGCGATGCGGAGGAGCCGCCGGTGGCGGTGACCCGGTCGTCCACCGACGCTGTCGGCGCCGGCACGATGGCCGACGTTCAAGAGTAGGGGGCGTTATGACCCTCGCGGACTTCATACCGTTCCTTCCCGAGATCGTGCTCGCGATCGGCGGGTTCGTGGTGCTCCTGGCCGGATCGGCCAGCCGCGGTCGACCGCGCAACCTGGCGCTTGTATCGGTCGCCTTCATGGGCCTGACAGCGATCCTGGTGTGGACTGTGGGACGACCCGCAGGCGAGCCAGAGCTGATCCTCGGCCGGATGCTCGTGCTGGATCAGTTCGGGGTGTTCTTCAAGCTGCTGATACTGGCGGCCGGCGCGGTGGCAGTGCTGATGTCGGTGGCGTTCCTCGAGCGCTCCATCTACGCGTCGGCGGAGTTCTTCTCTCTGGTGCTGCTGTCCACCGTGGGCATGATGGTGATGGCATCGGGGATCAACCTGGCGAGCCTGTACGTGGGGCTCGAGCTGATGGCGCTGTCGGTGTACGTCCTGGTGGGCTACTACACCCGGGAGATCAAGTCCACCGAGGGGGCGGTCAAGTACTTCGTGCTCGGCGCCATGTCGTCAGGGATACTGCTCTACGGGATCTCGTTGGTATACGGCGTGCTCGGAACGTTGGATCTGGTGGAGATCCGCGCCGCCCTCGAGGTGACTGCGCAGAACAACACGCTCAGCATCGGTGTCATCCTGGTGGCGTTCGGGATGCTGTTCAAGATTGCGGCGGTGCCGTTCCACCTGTGGACGCCGGATGCGTACGAAGGCGCGCCGACGCCGGTGACCGCGTTCATCTCGGTTGGGCCCAAGGCGGCGGCTTTTGCCATGTTCCTGAGGATCTTCGCGGGTGCGTTCGATCCGCAAGTGGAGCAGTGGCGGGCAGTGCTGTGGGCTGCAGCAGCGCTGACGATGATCTACGGGAACGTCGCTGCGCTGACCCAGGACAACGTCAAGAGGATGCTGGCGTACTCGTCGATCGCCCACGGTGGGTATGCGCTGATGGGGCTGGTGGCTCTGAACGAGACAGGTATCTGGGCGGTCCTGCTGTACACGCTGATCTACGCGTTCATGAACCTCGGGGCGTTCGGTTTCGTGATCTTGCTCGAGACCCGTGGGTACGCCGGGGAGGTCATCACAGACTACGCAGGCCTGGCCAAGAAGTATCCCGCAGCTGCCGCAGGCATGCTGATCTTCATGCTGGCTCTCGCAGGGATTCCGCCGACGGCTGGGTTCATGGGAAAGCTCTACCTGTTCGCTGCGACCGTGGAGGCGGGTTACATCCGCCTGGTGGTCATCGCCGTGGTGATGTCCGCAGTCAGCCTGTACTACTACTTCCGGATCGTCGTGCAGATGTACTTGCGTGAGGGAGACGAGGCGGAGGCTGACGGTGCCGAGCTCGCTCGCGATAGCTGGCTCGAAGGTATGCTGATCGTGTGCGCCGTCGTGACGCTGCTCCTGGGCGTGTGGCCCACCGCAGTCGTGACCTGGGCGCAGGACGGTGCCGCGGCGCTCGCCAAGGTGGCCGTGATCATGGGCGCTGGGTAGTGCGGCGCTGTACTCGGAGGATACGCTGTGGTCGACCGACGATCGACGCGCAAGTGGGTCAGTCGGGGCAAGATCTGGGCCGAGCTGTCGATCATCGGGCTGCAGTTTCCGATCGCCATTCTCATCGGGTACTTTGCGGGGCGCTGGCTGGATGTCCAGTTTGGTACCGGTCCGTGGCTGACCTTGGTGTTCTCCGGGTTTGGAATCGCGGCAGGTTTCGTCAACCTGTTTCGGATCTCGGCTCGGGCGACCGCTGCCGAGGAGCAGTGGCAGACCGAGGATGCGGCTCAGAGCGAGGGCGACGCGTCCGGAGATGCCGATGATTGAGTCCACCGGGTGGACTGGAGCCTTCGCGTGCTGCGATGCGGCGTCGCGGGAGGCTCGAGACGCCGAGGGCGGCGAGGAGCCCGTCGTGGAGGAGACGTTCTCAACCAGACGTGTGGTGGTGATCACGATGCTCCTGCTGGCCGTGGGAGCCCTGGTGGAGCTGGTCGTGTTCCGATCATGGATCGGGGCGGCGAGCTTGACCGGTGCTGGGGCCGTGGTTATTATCAACACCCACTGGTTGGAAAGGCTGCTCGACCGGCTGCTGCAACCAGGTGGTCCGCGGGTCGACGCTGGGGTCGTGCTTCGTGCCGCAGCGCGGCTGCTGCTGCTGGGGGTGGGCGTGGCGGTTCTCGTGCTCGTTCCACAGGTTGATCTCATTGCAGTGGCAATCGGCGTCACGGCGCCTGTGATCGCACTCGTGGCCGAAGGGGTACGCGGGTCCGTGGGGGGAGGTTAGCGTGGAGCATCACCACTCGTTTCTCTACGAGATCGTCAACGGGATCCTGATCGCCATCTTCGGTGAGCCGAGCGAGCGGTATCTGGAGCTGCTGGGTGCTCAGCACGGTCAGGTCTTCTGGGTGCCCGACCACGTCATCATGGCAGCACTGGCGGTCGTTGTGATCTTCTTCGTGCTGCTGCCGGTCAAGCGTGCGCTCTCCGTGGAGACGCCGGGCAAGCTGCAGCAGGCCTTCGAGCTCCTGTACGGCGGGATGCGAGACCTGATGGAGGATGTGATCGGTCACGGCCAGGCAAAGCGGTTCTTGCCGTTCGTCGGTGCCCTCGCGGTCTTCATCTTCACGTGCAACATCTTCGGGCAGTTCTTCTTCCTCCAGCCGCCGACGCAGAACGTGAACACGACCTTCGGGCTGTCGATCACGGCGTTCTTGTTTTACAACTTCATCGGCTTGCGGGCGCATGGCCTGTCGTACTTCAAGCAGTTCCTGGGTCCGATGCTGCCGCTCGCTCCGTTGATGCTGCCGATCGAGATCATCTCCCACCTGGCCCGGATCCTGTCGTTGGGCATGCGGCTGTTCGGGAACATCTTCGGCGAGCACAAGGCCGCCTCGATCTTCTTCGGTTTCTTCCCGCTGCTGATTCCCTGGCCGATGATGGCCCTCGGTATTTTCGGCTCGCTTCTGCAGGCGTTCATCTTCGTCATGCTGACGATGGTGTACATTGCGGGCGCGGTCGCCACGGAACACTAACCGCACATGAAACCATTCGTGAGGAGGAACTCTATGAACCGTCGTCTTGCTACCATGGCTCTCGTTCTTGTGGCGTTGGCCCTCGCCAGCCCGGCGCTGGCGCAGGAGCACGGAGCCGAAGCCGCCGCGAATGCTGACGCGTGGAAGTTTGCCGCCGCAGCGTTTGCCATCGGACTCGCCGCTGCCTTCGGCTCGCTCGGACAGGCCCGCGGCCTGGCCGCAGCCTGCGAAGGGATCGCGCGCAACCCGGGCGCCGTGGGACCGATCCGTCTGACGATGATCATCGGTCTTGCTCTGATCGAGTCCCTGGTGATCTACGCACTGGTGGTCGCGATCATGATTCTGACCGCTGGCTAGCCTCTGATCCGCCGGCGTCGCGCCGGTGGCAGCAAAAGCTAGAGCTTCCAGAGCCGACCGGAGGCAGCTCCGGTCGGCGATCTTTGTTTGAGCAGCATCTGCTCGGCTCGTGTCCCACGAGGAGCTGCCAACGCGGCCGCGGGCCGGGAACCAAGGGATGCTCCTATGGTGCCGGAGCCGCGCCCGCGTAGCGGTAAGGTATCTGCGGTTGGGTATCAGCTCCCCCACCCGCCCAGTCTGACACGCAGGAGCGACGGCGCCACAGGCCGGCTGCGGTCCTGGTCCCGGCCCCAGCAGCTGGATCCCGGCCATCCGTTCCCCGGCGGATGCCTCGAGTTCTCGAGGATACGGAGCTCTGAGTCGCCAAAACGCCTCGCGATATCGAATCTCTGATCCTGACAGCTCAGTCGCCTTCGATCCGGTGTAGTCGGGTTCGCCCCGAGGTGCAGAGGGTGGATTCCCGGATCGCCATCGCTTGCAGAGTAGCGCAAGCTTCTGAGTATGAACTCTTTGGGGTTTCGTCGATGAAACAGGGCAGCGATTTCTAAGAAAAAGATCTCAGACCCCTTGACACGAGGAGCTTCTAGAGGTAACATTTCTGCAACATGGAGGAGGCGATGAGCGACACTCAGACAACGTTGTGGGACTTCGAATCCGGACAGCTGCCATACCGCGATCAGCTCTTCAAGAGTGCCTTGCGCATGACTCGCTCCGTCGAGGACTCCGAAGATCTGTTGCAGGAGACGTACCTCAAGGCGTACAAGTACTACGACCGGTTCACCGAGGGCACCAACTTCAAGGCGTGGCTGTTCAAGATCATGAAGAACACTTTCATCAATAACTACCGCAAGCGCAAGCTGCAGCCGCCCAAGGTGGACTTCGACGAGGTGCAGCAGGGGCTCGAGGAGACTTTTGCCGATGCGACCTCCGGAGGCAGCGTTGATCCAGAGTCCGTGTTCTTGTCCGCCGAGATGGATCACGAGGTCAAGGAGGCATTGATGAGCCTTCCGCACGACTACAAGGTGGTCGTCCTGCTTGCCGACCTGCAGGCGTTCGCCTACAAGGAGATCGCCGACATCCTCGCCGTGCCGGTTGGCACCGTCATGTCGCGCCTGTATCGCGGGCGGCGGATGCTCGAGCGCGCATTGCTCAGCTACGGCCGGCGGTACAACTACATCACCGCCCCACCAGACAAGCTCCGCGATCAGCGGATCGACCTCTCAGACTTCTTCTCAACCGACTCCCTGGCAGAGGCCACCTGAGGCCCCTCCTTTCCGTCCAACTCGTTCCATCTCAGCGTGTGATTGCGCCCGACCGGACATGGTCGGGCGTCGGTCTTTCTGGAGTCGGCGAGCGACAGTTCGTACGCTCCCGTTCCCGGGACGATGGACGGACGCTGGCGGGAAGGCTCCGCGTCTCGCAGTTAGGGCGAGTGGGTTACGAGCTCCTCGACGATCTCGGCGAAGGGACCACGCATCGCTCCCGCTCCGGCTGATGGGGCGACGACTGGGTGTCGATTGTGCGTGGCTGTCTGCGAGAGGCGAGAAGAAGGCTGGTGACCCCAACGGGATTTGAACCCGTGCTGCCGGCGTGAAAGGCCGGTGTCCTAAACCTGACTAGACGATGGGGTCACACGCAGGTGCGCATCTCCGGCTGTGCGCACACAGATGCTGAGTATACCAGTCGTTTCCGAAGCTGCCAATCCCACTATCGGCAACTGGCCTCCGCGGCCTCCTCACGCTTTCCGGATGGTGGGTCGTCTGGGGATCGAACCCAGGACCACCTGATTAAAAGTCAGATGCTCTACCGCTGAGCTAACGACCCATCCCGGTGCAACCTAGCGTCTCTGGTGCGAGCGGTCAAGCGTTCGAGAGGGCGGCTGTCACGGACCGATGGAGCAGCGCCCGCACATCGGATGGTACGCGATCGAGATTCCTGACCATGGTCTCTTCGCGACACGGTCCGGTGGAGACAAGGACGATCGGGACTCCAACGAGCTCCTCCAGCCGGTCCAGGTAGGCCTCGGCATCGACCGAGAGGCCACTGGGATCAACGACACCTGCCGTCGGCTCGGACCAGCCGCTCAGCGACTCGTACACCGGCTCGACCCGGTCCAACATCTCCGGATCCGTGGGTGGACGATCCACGAGCCGTCCATCGGGGAGACGGTAGGCGGTGGCGACACGGATCTCATCGAAGCCGTCGAGAACGTCGAGCTTGGTGAGTGCAATAGCATCGATGCCGGCAGTGCGGACAGCGTAGCGAGCCGCGACCGCATCGAACCAGCCGCAGCGCCGTGGACGACCGGTGGTGGTGCCGAACTCGGCGCCGGCAGTGCGGATCCGTTCGCCGACGGGATCGTCCAGCTCGGTGGGGAATGGGCCTCCTCCGACGCGGGTCACGTAGGCCTTGAGCACCCCGAGCACGGGTCCGAGCAAGCTCGGGCCGATACCGCAGGAGACGCTGGCCGATGCGGGCAGGCAGCTGGAGGAGGTCACGTAGGGATAGGTGCCATGGATCAGATCCAGCAGCACACCCTGCGCTCCCTCGAACAGCACAGGCTGGCCCGCCGAGAGGGCGGAGTCGACCTCGAGACCAACGTCCGTCACCAGCGGCGCAAGGCGCTCGGCCTGAGCGAGCAGCGTACCCACAGCCTGATCGACATCGATTGGTACAGCTCCGAACAGCAGCTCGAGCTCGCGGTTGTGCTCGCCTATCAGTTGACGAGCTCGCCGTTCGAGCTCCTCCGGGCGCGCGAGCAGGTAGCCGCGTAGCGCTCTCCGCTGGGCGACGTCCTGGTAGGCCGGGCCGATACCGCGGCCGGTCGTGCCGATGGCGGAGCCCTGGCGTGCGGCCTCTCGCGCGGCATCGAGGGCACGGTGGCTCGGCAGAACAAGGCATACGCGCTCGGAAAGAAAGAGCCGGCCTTCGATGCTCACGTTGGAGGTCAGCAGCGCGTCCATCTCGTCGAGGAGCGCCTGGGGATCGACAACCATTCCGGAGGCCATCAGGCACCGGATGTCCGGATGGGTGATGCCGGACGGAATGAGATGGAGCGCAAACCGTTGTTCGCCGAAGCGAACCGTGTGCCCGGCGTTGTTGCCCCCGTTGTAGCGGACCACGGCCGCGAATGCAGGTGCGAGCAAGTCGACGACCTTCCCCTTGCCCTCATCGCCCCACTGGCCTCCGATGATCATGAACGATCCCGCGAAGAGCTCTGTCACCTCGTCCTCCAAGGAGGGCATCTTACCGTGCCAGTGGCCCGTGTTCCATAGGCTGATGATCGGAAGCGACGGGCGCTGTCGATGAGAGGTGGGGAGGAATCGCCCCCGAGCTCACACACGCGACGGAGGACCGTCAACCCAGAGTCACCACCCAGAGCGCTGAGGGCGCGGAGAGTAGGGCGCCTGCACGCGTCGAGCACATCACGTGAGCGGCTGCAGGGTGAGCCGGAAGTCGAAGGTGACGTTGCCTGCGCGGATCGTGTCCCCTGGCTCGAGCCGGTGTGCGCGGATCCTGGCGCCGTTGACGAGGGTTCCGTTGGTGGTCTCCAGGTCCACGATGTAGAACGCTCCATCCTTGGGCACGATCTTGAAGTGCTGTCCGCTGAGTGTCGGCTCAGACAGCGTCAGTGTGTTGACCCGTGGGGCGCGGCCGACCGCGAACGCACGGTCGCCGCGGAGCCGAAACGTTCGCTCCTTGGCGCCGGGCTGGCGCACCACGAGGAGGTGCTGCTCGTCCAGGACTGACGTCTTCTCCAGGTCGCCGTCGAATGGGAGCTTCTCGAATGCCGATGGGTCCAGATCGACCTCGTCCGCCTCCTTGGCAGTCGGCGCGGTCGATTGGTCGGCTGCCTCCATCGGGTCCATCTCCCAGTCAGGGCGGGATGGAGGCGTCACGACCGTGGCCCCCGGCGATGCCAGCATCGGGTCGGTGTCCCAGTCGCGCTCTGCGTGGGGCTCCTCGCTGGGCGTTCGCGGAGGCCGGTCTTTGCCGCTCCGCCGTGCCAGCAGCATTATGGCCAACGGTACGAAGGCGATGAGTACCAGGGCGACCAGCAGCGGAATGAGCCACCCAGGCGTTGTGGCCACCTCCCGGGTGACCACGCGCTCGGGAGCGGGTCCTGATACGGGTGCCGTGTCCGCGGCGGTATCCTCTTCAGCTGCTTTCAGGGTCCTGGTCAGCTCGTCGCGCGTCGCCTCGATCGTCCCGACGAGCTCCGCTGCCGTTGTCTCGGTGGCGCGCCCAAGGTACTGACCTTCCGTCACCAGCGCGAGCCGCCGAAGCGCCAACGAGTCGATCCGGTCTCCCTGGCTGATGGCGACGACTCGGACGTGATTCGCACCGCTGAGCCGAGCGAGGTCATCGACCGTGGTCGCCGAGTTCTCGTCCCGTCCATCGGTTGCAAGCAGGATGATGCCGCCCTCCGGAAGCGAGCGGGTGGCCACAAACAGCGCGTCGTGAAGGAGGGTGTACCGGCCCGCAGGAGCCACTCCTTCGAGGGCCGAGACCACCTCAGCCGGTGTCCCACCAGGCGGAACGAGCCAGGTCGGCGAGTCGTTGAATGCTATCAGCCCGACCGAGGTGCCGGCGGGGAGGCGCTCGACGGCCGCCTCGAGGAGGCCGGTCGCCTCGCTCAGCTCGGCCGCATCGAGCGATCGACTGGTGTCAACCGCCACCACTACCGGGGGAGCTGCAGCAGCAAGCTGGACGAGGCCCAACAGTGCTACAGGGACGAGCATCAAAAGAGTCCGCACGCGCATCGTCACGCCTCCAACGTTCAGCGTACCACGTGGGCGGCGGGGCAACCATCACTGAAGGCGTGCAACGCGACAGTCGGCGTGTCCTCCGTCACTTCAGCGATGTGGCTCGGTGCCGCCGTCTCCCTCGATCGAGCACCCAGCGTGGCCGGGGTGTCCGTTCGAGCAGCGATCCGGGCCGCGTGCTCGCCCTGCGGTTTCCCGGTCGCGAGCTGTGGCGAGTGCCGGACGGGAGCGCGACGCTACTACGAGCACCCTGTCGTGGCGCCGCAGTTGTCACAGCGCAGACAGGTGCCGTTGCGCACCATGGTGAGCTGCAAGCACACAGGGCACTGCTCGCCCTCGTACCCCTTCGCACGTGCGATCTCGGCCTCGGTCATCTGCCTCCGAGAGCGTGCAGTGCGCCGAGGCGACGGTCCGCTGACCAGGTCCGGCGCCGGAGCCAAGCCGTTGGCCTCCGGCGCTGTGAACCCGATCCGGCGCACCCGCCCGGGCTCGTCCTCGTTCTGGCTGCTATCCGGCTTGGATGGCTCCTCTCGCTTCGAGGTGCCGACGGCGTCGTGACGCAGGTCCTCGGGCGACACGTGGGCGAACTCGTCCCGTCCGAGGTAGGTGATCGCGAGCTCGCGGAAGATGTAATCGATCACGGAGGTGGCCATCTTGATCCGGTCATGGCCGTTGACCATACCGTTCGGCTCGAACCGCGTGAACACGAACGCGTCCACGAACTCCTCGAGCGGCACGCCGTACTGCAAGCCGAGGGAGACAGCGATGGCGAAGCAGTTCATCAGAGAACGGTACGCTGCGCCCTCCTTGTGCATATCCAGGAAGACCTCGCCGAGGGTGCCGTCCGGGTACTCCCCGGTGCGCAAGTAGATCTTGTGCTGGCCCACTGCAGCCTTCTGGGTGTAGCCCCCGCGTCGCTGTGGCAGCGGGCGACGCTTGGCCAGGTAGCGCAGTACCACGCGTTCGGCCACAGCCTCGGCGACCTCACCGGCATCTCCGCTGGCGACGGCATCGGCCAGTGCCAGCTGGTCCTCCTCTGTCAGCGCCACAGAAAGCGGTTGTGAAAGCTTGGAGCCATCTCGGTAGAGAGCGACGGCCTTGAGCATGCCGGTCCATGCGCGGTAGTAGGCGTCCTGGATGTCGGCGACCGTCGCCGCTGCGGGCATGTTGATGGTCTTCGAGATGGCGCCGGAGAGAAAAGGCTGTGTCGCCGACATCATGTCGAGATGCCCGGTGTAGTGGATGAAACGGGTGCCGTGGCGACCGCACTTGTTGGCGCAGTCGAACACCGGCAGGTGGTCGTCGGCCAGGTGCGGCGCCCCTTCCACCGTCATGGTGCCGCATGCCCAGGTGCTGGCGCGGTCGATCTCGGAGTCGCTGTAGCCGAGCCACTCGAGCAGGTCGAACGTCGGATCGGACAGGTCCTCGTTGGTCACTCCGAGGCCGGCCAGCGTATCGGGTCCCAGAGCCCACGGAGCGAACGCATGGCGAAGCTCGAACGCGGAGGTCAGCGCTCTCTCCACCTTGGCGATTGCAGCCTCATCGAACCCCTTGGCCTGTAGCGACTCATGGTTGATGACCGGACAGCCGTCGAGGGTGCCGTGGCCGACGGCGTGGGCCACGATCTCGGAGACCTGCTCGTCGTCGTAGCCGAGCCGCTGGAGCGCCACAGGGATCGCCTGGTTGATGATCTTGAAGTACCCGCCTCCTGCCAGCTTCTTGAACTTCACCAGCGCGAAGTCTGGCTCGATGCCGGTGGTGTCGCAGTCCATCACCAGGCCGATGGTGCCGGTGGGCGCGAGCACCGTGGCTTGCGCGTTGCGGTAGCCGTGCTTCTCACCCAGCTCGAGGGCGCGGTCCCACGCCAAGCGGGCGGCCTCGAGCAGCTCCGTGGGTGTCGCCTCCGGACCCAACACCCGCGGTGTGATCGTGAGACCTTCATACTCCTCGTCCGGTGCACCGTGCGCGGCTCGCCGGTGGTTGCGGATCACTCGGAGCATGGCATCACGATCGTCGGAAAAGCCCGGGAACGGACCCAGCTCGGCCGCCATCTCGGCCGATGTGGCGTACGCCTCTCCGGTCATGATCGCGGTGATGGCGGCGGCGATGGCACGCCCTGCTTCGGAGTCGTACGGCAGGCCACGACGCATGATCAGAGATCCGAGGTTGGCGTAGCCGAGACCGAGGGTACGGTAGCGGAAGCTCAGCTCTGCGATCCGGCGCGACGGGAAGGAGGCCATGGCCACCGAGATCTCCAGCACGATGGTCCAGATTCGAACGGCGTGGCGGAACGCTTCGACGTCGAATGTGCCGTCGCTGCGTAGGAAGCGCACCAAGTTGAGCGATGCTAGGTTGCACGCCGTATCGTCGAGGAACATGTACTCCGAGCACGGGTTCGAAGCGTTGATCCGACCGGCTGCGGGGCAGGTGTGCCACTCGTTGATCGTGTCGTCGTACTGGACGCCGGGATCGGCGCACTCCCACGCGCTCTGCGCGATCAGATCCCACAGCTGCTGTGCGGGAACCTCCTTCGCCTTGGCGCCATCCGTGCGACGGGTCAGATACCAGCTGCGCTGCTGCTCCAGAGCGTGGAAGAACGTGCCCTGGATGCGCACGGAGTTGTTCGAGTTCTGTCCGGAGACGGTGTAGTACGCCTCGCCGTCCCAGTCGGTGGAGTACTGCTCGATCGGGTAGCTGCGCTGGCCCTGCCGGGCCAGTTGGAGGACGCGCTGGATCGATCCGTCAGGGACACCGGTGCTACGGGCAGATCGGATTGCGTGGGCTAGCGCCTCGTTGATGGAGGGGTCGACGGACGGAGTGTCTTCGTCGGGGAAGCAGGCGTTGAGAATCGCCTCGAGCCGTTGATGGATCACACGCGACCCGGCCACCAGCGCCGCCACCTTGCGCTCCTCGACGGCCTTCCAGCTGATGAACGCTTCGACGTCTGGGTGGTCCATGTCGAGACAGACCATCTTGGCGGCTCGGCGGGTGGTGCCACCGGACTTGATCGCACCGGCGGCGCGGTCGCCGATCTTCAGAAACGACATCAGACCGGATGAGCGCCCCCCGCCGGACAGCGGCTCGCCCTCGGCCCGCAGCGCCGAGAAGTTGGTGCCAGTGCCGGACCCGTACTTGAACAGCCGGGCCTCCCGCACCCACAGGTCCATGATCCCGCCCTCGTTGACGAGGTCATCGCTGATCGACTGGATGAAGCAGGCGTGGGGCTGTGGCCGCTCGTACGCCGACTCGGTCTGGCACGCCTCCCCGGTCTCGAGGTCG
>CAZEJK010000013.1:0-47225 GCA_964512045.1 uncultured Thermoanaerobaculia bacterium | reverse complement strand
GCCCGAGCGGGCATAACTCAGCTGGTAGAGTGTCAGCTTCCCAAGCTGAACGTCGCGGGTTCGAGTCCCGTTGCCCGCTCCACCCTTTCGAGTACTCCGTAGTGGCCGAGGTCTTCCGGCCGCTTCGAGAAATGCGGGGCGGTGACCGTACCCGCTGAGAGTCGATGATCTCGCAGATCGGTTCCCACCGCCGTGAATGAAGGGACCTGCCAATGGGACTGTTTGGACGTGACCAGGCCGCACCCCCTTCTCCTGCAACGACCCCCAACGCGAAGCCAGCTCCCGCGCGTCCAGCCGGGGGGAGCAAGCCTGCCGGTAACGGTACGACGCTGGTAGCTCCGGGTGCGCAGTTCGAAGGGTCCCTTACAGGGAGCGGCGACGTCCGTATCGAGGGCCGCGTGAGTGGAACCGTAGCCGTAGACGGTCACGTAATCGTCAATCAGACCGGCCTCATCGAGGCTACCTTGAAAGCACGGGTGGTCGTTGTGGCTGGTGAGGTACACGGCGACGTCTTTGCCGACGAGAAGATCGAGCTCCAACCCACGGCCAACTTGGTGGGCAACATGACAGCGCCACGGATTCTCATCCAGGAAGGCGCCAGGTTCGAAGGCCAGGTCTACATGGATACCAAGAAGGACCTGGCCAAGAGTGAGACACGTCCTGCGCCATCGGCAAAGCCTGGCTCCCCGAGTAGCTCCAGCCAGAGCCAGGATTCTGAAGAAGCAGCGGCCTCCGCGAAGGAGGAGGCGAAGGAAGCCGATTCTCAAGAGAACGCACCACACAGCACCAACGCCAACAGTGAGTCCGATTCCAAGGGCGGCACAGGAGCCGGTGGACGGTCTGGAGCTGGCTCGGCCAAGAACCATCGCAAAGCTGGGAGTCGGTAATCTGGTCGGGTCGAGACGCTGACTCTACCGTTGAGCGGCGGCGGTTCCGTTCCACCATGACAGCAAAACGGAGGCGAGCTGTCGTTCCGGTGCGAGGTTGAGCGCCAGCGTCCGCCGCTCGACCGCCAACAGCTCGCTCGCAAGCACCGCGAGCTCCTCTCCGCCGTCATCAGCCTCGCAGGCACCATGAAGAGCGGCCGCGGAGCACAGGCTCAACGCGAGCGTCACATCCTCCGTCTGCTCGCTGCACTCTCGAGTGAGACCGTACGCCAGCCTGAGCAGCGGCAACGGGTCACCGCAGTCCAACGAGCTCTGTAAAGCGAGCTTCGCAGCCTCGAAACGTACGTCCATCCAGACGGCGCTCGCGTCTGCGCTGAGCAGCTCAGGCACGTTGGACGCGGTCCTTTCGTGCAAAGCCACCGCTCGCTCTCCCGGCAGCGCCAAGGACTGGCATCGGGAACGAATCGTGGGAAGCACGGCCTCTGGATTGGAAGCCAGCAGGATGAACCGTACGTGCCCGGGTGGCTCCTCCAGAGTCTTGAGAAAGGCGTTGGCCGCCTCGGCGCCGAAACGTGTCGCCTCGACGCCGTCGAGTATCCAGACTCTGCAGCGCGCCTCGAACGGCCGCCCCTGAGCATCGCTCACAATACTGCGCACCCGATCAATCGGAATGCGGCGTGCAACGCCCTCTGGAAGCACGGCCTTGACATCCGGATGGAGGCCACGACGAACCCGAGAACAGCTACCACACGTGCAGTACGGCTCCCCGCCGGACTCGCCGGCCGGACAGGTCAGCATGGCCGCGGCTTCAACGGCACAGAGCTCTCTGCCGAAGCCTGACGGCCCCACAAGGAGGAGCGCTGGTGGCATCCGCTCCTGCTGCAGAGCAAAGCAGAGCCGGTCCACGGTCGGCTGCGCCAACGATCGGACGGTGTCGGCGCTCAACGCACTCTCCGGCCACCACTGCGCCTGCTCACCCTCGGCCATTCGCCACCTCCTGAAGTGCATCCCGCACCACCGCGAAGACCTCGTCGGCCGAGCGCGACGCATCCACCACCACCACACGATCCGGCTCGTCCGCTGCCAACGTCAGAAACCCCTCGCGGACGCTACGATGGAAGCTCGGCGACTCGTCATCGATCCGCGACGGCCCATCTGTTTCACCTCCTTCGCCCCTCCTCTGCACACGGGCCAATCCGACGTCGGGGTCCAGGTCCAGGAGGATAGTCCGGTGCGGTCGGAGGCCGCCGGTCGCCAGCTCGTTCAGGGTGTGCACGACGTCGGCTGAGACTCCACGAGCCACGCCCTGGTAGACGACGCTCGAGTCGGCGAAGCGATCACACAGCACCACAGCCCCTCGCTCGAGTGCTGGGCGGATCAGCTTTTCGACGTGATCGTGGCGCGCCGCTTCGAACAAGAACAG
Organism: uncultured Thermoanaerobaculia bacterium; assembly: GCA_964512045.1. Taxonomy (GTDB): domain Bacteria; phylum Acidobacteriota; class Thermoanaerobaculia; order Thermoanaerobaculales; family Sulfomarinibacteraceae; genus CAZEJK01. The sequence goes on along the minus strand of CAZEJK010000013.1, from coordinate 44,915 downwards.
CTCTGAAAGGCCGTCCGGAGATAGACGGGAGTCGAGAAGAATCGAGCGAATCGCTTCCCCCACGGCGGTCCCGCCGGGCTCTCGCGTCACCACCACCTCCCGTCCCGACCCCTCCAACCAACGGTGAACGCGCGAGAGCACCGTCGACTTGCCCGTACCTTCGCCACCCTCGAAGGTAATCAGCACACCGTCGGACATCTTCGCAGTATAACGGCGGCCTTGGCCGTAGTGCGATACCACGGTCAACCGTTCTCAGGGAGTGACCAGCCATGCATCCGGAAAGCCCGAGCCTCGCATCCGGCGTTGCACTCGAGAGGCCGAGCCTCGGTCCGGGAACGGTCCGATCCGCAGCTTGTACAGAACGATCCCTTCGGCAGAGGTGCTCTGGACCACGCGGTGATGCTCTCGCGGAAAGTCCAGAGCCACGAGAGCGCGTCGCGCCTCCTCGATGCTGGCATGTCGCCGCGACGCCAACACCTGTACCCAGAAGCCCTCCTCGCCAGGCACGGGAGTGACGGTCACCGTCGCCGCTGGACGTCGGGTCGCTGTGGGTACGACGATGCGCGGTGTCGGCGTGGAGCGCACCGGAGTGGCCGCTGCAGCGACGACGGACTGCACCGTCGTCTGCTCTTCGGCGACGATGGCCGCTGTCGGCGTTGGCGATGCGCTCACGATCTCCTGGGCACTCTCGGGTAACGGCCGCTCCGGGGCTTCACCGTGCTCCAGCACGGACCATGCAGCCCCGTACCCGAGCGCGAATGCAACCACGATCAACAGAGCCACCGCAATCAGAAGAACCGTCAGCTGACGCGGCGTCAGCTCAATCTGATAGTAGACCGGACGCATCGGATCACGACTTCTTCATGAACGCTTCCAGGAGAGAGATCGGCACAGGGAAAACCACGGTCGAGCTATTCTCGGTCGAGATCTCCGTCAACGTCTGCAGGTACCGAAGCTGGATCGACAGCGGCTGCTTTCCCATGATCTCCGCAGCCTCAGAGAGCTTCTGCGAGGCCGACAGCTCTCCTGCCGCGTGGATGATCTTGGCTCGCTTCTCACGCTCGGCTTCCGCCTGCCGCGCCATGGCACGTTGCATCTCCGTTGGCAGGTCGACGTGCTTGACCTCCACCATCGAGACCTTCACACCCCATGGATCTGAGTGCTGATCGATGATCGACTGGAGTCGCTGATTGAGCTTCTCTCGCTCACTCAATAGCTCATCCAGCTCCACCTCACCGAGCACCGAGCGCAGCGTCGTCTGCGCCAGCTGTGATGTCGCGTACACGTAGTTCTCGACCTCGATGATCGCCTTCACCGAGTCCATCACGCGGAAGTAGACGACCGCGTTGACGCTCACCGACACGTTATCGCGCGTGATCACATCCTGCGGAGGAATATCGTGCACGACGGTCCGCAGAGAGACCTTGACGATCCTGTCGAACGGCCAGAAGACGAACACGAAGCCTGGCCCTTTCGGGCGCCCGAGGACCCTCCCGAGACGGAAGATGACCCCTCGTTCATACTCGTTCAAGATGTTAATCCACTTGAACACGATGAACAGGACAACGACGACGAGGAATACGATTCCTTGGAGCATTATGTCCTCCCTACAGACTCGTCCAATGGCTCGACGAACAGCGTCATGCCATCAACCTTGGTAACCCGGACCCTCGAGCCCTCAGTAACGGTTTGCACAGGGCACTGTGCCTGCCAGTACTCGCCGTGAACGAGGACCGTGCACGATCGATCCGTGACACCCCGAACCTCCCCAACCTCACCCACCAGGCCATCGCTCCCGGTCACAGGGCGTTCACGGTGCGCAGCGATGACCCGCTGCAACAAGAACCCGACCACGAGGGCCAGGAACAAAGCCGTCGGCAGCACCAGCCAAAGGTCAACGCGCATCGCCGGAATGGGGGTATCGAACAGAAGCAAGGCTCCGAGCACGAATGCGGTGACACCACCGGCGGTCAGCAGCCCGTAACTGGCCACCTTCACCTCCAAGACGAGCATGATCACACCGACGACGATGAGACCAACCCCGAGCCAATTGACCGGAAGAACCTGTGTCGCATACAAGAACAACAGTAGAGCCACGACGCCCACGACGCCAGGGAGAATTCCTCCAGGGTTGGTCAGCTCTGTGTAGATCCCGAATCCCGCCAGAACGAACAGGATGAAGACCAGGTTCGGGTTTGCGAGAAGAGAGAGCATCCGCTCCTTGGTCGTTGGCTCGATCCGGGTCAGACGCGGCTCGGCTAGATCCAAGATGACCGACGATCCGTCCATGCGCACAACCTCAAACCCGTTCAGCTGCTCCAAAAGGTCGACGGGAGAGTCTGCGACGAGGTCGATGAGATTGTCTCGAAGCGCCTCCTCGGCGGTGAACGAAGTGCTTTCGGTCACCGCCGTCATCGCCAGCTCCACGTTGCGGCCTCGCACCTCTGCAAACGAGCGAATCATCGCTGCAGCGTCGTTTGTCGCCTTGTCCAACATCTCCTCTGGAGCCTCTCCGAAGGAGGACACCGGATGAGCGGCCCCCGTGTTCGTGCCGGGGGCCATCGCGGCCACGTCCGCCGCCATGAGCAGGAAGAAGCCGGCCGAGGCTGCTCGAGCGCCAGCTGGAGCAACGTAGACCGCCACTGGGACAGCACAGCTCGTTATCGCCGTTGTCATTCCCCGGGTGGAGTCCAACAGACCGCCCGGAGTATCCAGCTCCACCACCACCAGCACAGCTCCCAGACGCTCTGCCTCTTCCAAGGCACGAGTCAAGAACGCCTGCGATGCGGGTTGGACCGTATCCTCCAGCCGCAATGAGACGACGTCTTTCCCCGCGCCCGCCGCCTCGGCAACGACAATGGCCCAGGCCACCGACACGACAATGACTTTCAGCATGCGCCGCATATCGCTATCTTAGGGACATCCGCACCGTGCGGCAAGCACCTGCGCATCGGTCACCGCTGTTCCCCGCAGCGAGGGCCCTCGGATTCCATCATCCACGAGTGCTGTGCCGCACCTCGTGCAGAGCGCATCGCAGCAACCGTAGCTCCTCGCCATCAAGTCGGCGTTCGGCGTACAGCTCTTTCTCTGCGAGCCAAACGATCCGATGCACCGCCATCTCGAAGCCCGGCCACTGCGTTGTGGCGACACTACCGACTGACCTTGGGGACGCCCCCGCGGGTATGGAGACTCCCGCCCTGATCAGACGCCGCTCCAGTCGGCGCAGTGCAGTGCCAGCGGGCCCCCGCCACCTCTCCACGCGCGCGCGACGCCAGATCCTGCGGCCGTAGACCAGTGCAGCTCCCACGACAACGACGACTGCAAGTGGTCCTGCTGCACGTCGTGCGCTATCTGATACCGCTTCGCGCAGACCGGGCCCCATGAGTGCTTCGGCGAGTCGCAGCTGATCGCCCATTCCGAAGGTAATGATCCTGCGCTCCCAGTACGCCTGGAGGCGCCCCCAGACCCATTGGAATCTCTCGAGACCACTCAGCTCACCAAACGTCGGCACACCGACGGCTGGTGTCGGATCGAACATGGCCCAGCGGCTCTCCTCTTCGATCCAGACCTCGACCCAGGTATGGGCATTCGACTGGCGGATGACGAGGCCATCGAGATCCGAGTCGTACTGACCGCCAACGTATCCGCCAACCAGACGAGCCGGAATCTCGAGATGTCGGAGCATGACCACCATCGCTCCGGCAAAGAACTCACAGTGCCCAGCACGTCCCTCGAACAGGAACCACGCGAAAGGGTCACCTCCCGTCGGCGCATCCGACTCCAAGCTGTAGGCGCACCGGCTCTGGAGGTGCTTGCTGACCATCCCTGCCGTTTCGCGGCTCCCGGTCGCTCCTTCCGCGACAGTCCTTGCAAGACCCTCGACCCTCCCATCGCCCTCCGCAACCAGAAGATCCCGGACGTCCGGTGGCGGCAGTGGAAGCTGCGTGCCCTCGACCACCCAGGCCTCGTAGCCGAGGAGCTTCTGATTCGGCCTCGCGACCTGCATCGCGCCGCCAGCGTCACGATAGAGAGGGAGGTTCGCTCGCACTGCGACGGTACCAGGAGGAGTGAAGACGTAGCTGTCTGGCTGGATCATCTCCACCCGCACCGGCCGCGCCGAGGTCGCATCGTCCCGAAGCTCCGAGCTCAGCCACAACAGGCCGGAGTCCCGGACCAGAGGGTCGCCTGCGTCCTCACGTGCAATCCAAAGGCCCTCGTCAGCCACGGGATCGTAGACCGCACCGCGGAGATACAGCCCGCCCGGAGTTCTCAAGGACACGCCTTTGCTGGGAAACACCGCCATCACGGGACGCGATGACATCTCGATCCGACCCACCCCTGCGAACTGAATCACCGAGGAAAAGCCGGTGACAGGTCCCTGCCCGACATCGGTTGTGATCCACGCCGTCCGCAAGCGGGGCATGACAAGAAACAGCGGCACGGTGATCAGTGCGACGCACAGCGTCGCCGTCGCCACATGGCGAGGACGCGGCGTCCTCCACATCGATCCAGCGGTGTCGGCCGGCCGACCGCGGCACGGAACATCGCCGTCCAACAGCAGAATCCTCATGCCGGTCCACCACCCCAGGGAGATGGAAAGCACAACATACGGAATGAGAGTGATATGGCTTGAACCCGCGACCGCAATCACCCAGAGAATACCAGCCAGGGTCAGCGCCCGCTGGAACGAACGGCGATCGACGATCATGACCAGACACACTGTGTGCAGCAGCAGCAGGAGATGACCGAGAGGGCGCAGCGGCCCAACGGCCCACCCCCCCGTCAGCACAACAAGCGTGACAATCACAAGCCCGAGGAGGTTCTGCAACCAGTGTGGGAGGACGACCCCGCCTCGATCACACCGCACGAACACGACCACCGCGGCAGCCACGGGCGCGAGCCAGAAGCTCGGAAGCATCACGCCGGTCAATGAGATCGGCAGGATCGACCAGACCGTGAGTACCGCAGCCAATCTGCGCAAACGACCGACCTCGTTCATCTGCTCTTCCCGGTTTCGACACTCGGCCGTAGCTCGACCTCTGCCAGCGGTCGGAGCAGGCGCGACCAGAGGAGCCTGCTCGCCACCGGAGCGATGAGCTCGTCCCCGATCATCAAGCCCACGCCCTGTCCGCGCTGGAGGCGGTGAACGATCACGGACGTCGCTTCGCTCAGCGACCGTTCGAACATCTCGCGCACGCTCGCGCTCCCAGGGGATCTTTGGCGCGGCTCGATGACCAGCACAGGCGCCGCACTCTCAGGTGCCTCCCGGTCCACCACGATCAGGCGTTGCTGTCGCGCCGTCTGCTTCCAGTGGACCTGTTGCGCCTCGTCCCCGTCCCGATAGAACCTGAGCTGCAAGACCTCGCCTTCGCGCCCCCGACGCTGTTGTGTGGGCTGGCCTCGCTGGACGCCGCTGGTCAACCAGGAGGGCTTTCTGATTGGTCCCAGCGCCGGGTACACCAGAATGCGATGTGCCGGCGCCGCATCCTTCGACTTGACAAAGAAAGCCAGCGGTAGTGAGACCTCCAGGCGCCACGGGCCGACCTCGTTCCAACCGCGACGCTCGAACGCCGTCGTCACGGACACTCGAGCCTGTCCTCGAGCCGGCAGATAGACCTGCCGGACGATCACCTCTCCCTCTTCGTCACGCACGACGACACCGTAGGCGGGGAAGATACGAGACCTGTTTTCGAGCACCATGGTGACCTGAACCGGACGGCCAGCAAAGGCCTCGTGCGGCGGTTCCACCTCGAGATGCACCTGGCGCAGCACCTCCCGGGACCACACGCCGGCTACCAAGTACGAGGCCAACGCAACGCTGACCACCCCGATCAATGCGTTGTTGCCGGTATTCACGGCGGCAGCGCCAGTCACAACAAGCCCCAGGAGGAAGCCTGCTCCCCACCTGGTCAGGCGAAGCGAGAAGCCAGGAAACATCCGTTGAAAGCGACTCACGGTAGCCTTCCGGGCGGTCAGCGCGGCACGGCAACCCGCTGAAGGATCGCCCGCACTGCTGCTCGTTCTGCCGCCCCGATGTTGAGAGTCGGATCGAGCTCGCTGCCAGCCGGCACAATGCGATGGGCCAAAACCGGCTCGGCAACCTCCTGAAGGTCGTCGGGCAACACGTACTCACGGCCGCGAACCAGCGCCAACGCCTGCGCTGCGCGTTGCCACGAGATCGCACCCCGCGTGGAGACTCCCAGGTCGAGCTCCGGGCTCTCCCGTGTTGCGGTCACGACATCAAGCACGTAATCGGTCAACCGCGGCGCCACGTGCACGCGCGACACCATCTCCTGCAGATCACGAACCTGTTGTCGGCCGAGAACCGCGCCCACTCGCTCGAGATCCTTCTCGGCGCCGCCCGCGGTAATGAGAGAACGTTCCTGCTCACGGGACGGGTATCCGAGGCAGAGACGCATGAGAAAGCGGTCCATCTGCGATTCGGGCAGCGGAAACGTACCGTTGGACTCGACTGGGTTCTGGGTCGCGACCACCAGGAATGGCTCCGAAAGCTCGTACTGCTGCTTCTCGACGGTGACCGTCCGCTCCGCCATGGCCTCCAGGAGTGCAGACTGCGTTCTCGGAGTGGCGCGATTGATCTCATCAGCCAGCACGACGTTGGCGAACAGAGGGCCTGGAATGAACTCGAACTCGGAGCGTCCTTGGCGGTATACCGAAATGCCAATGATATCGGATGGCAGAGTATCCGAGGTGAACTGGATTCGCTGGAACGACAGGTCCAGAGACTGCGCGAGCGCCTGCGCGAGCGTGGTCTTCCCCACGCCGGGGACATCTTCCAGGATCACATGTCCTCCGGCAAGGAACGCTGCGATCAGTTGCTCGACCGCCAGCTCCTTCCCGCGGATCACGGAGTTCACCGAGGTGGAGAGCCTCTGGGCCATCTCGACGTACCGCCCGAGCTCTGCAGTTTCCAAACGTTCAACGGCCATGCACCCGCCTTTCCTCTGTACCGCGCTTACGGAGTCGGGACGATCTGCGCGAGCACCGGTTGCAGCCTCCCCGGCGCTCCAACGACGCTGCCGTACCTTCTCTCCACTGGTGGAAGCGGCCGAGGTGACCTCTCTATTCCGCAATGCCCGTTTCAGCAGATCCAGCATCCTGGGCCCCTCTCACCGACCCTCGGCAGCCGGCGCCTGCGGTGAGGGTGATCCAAAAATCACGACCCGCGACGCACCACCGCGAACGTCTCGCTCGAGCGTCAGCCCGCTTCCGTGAAGGATCAGCCCATCCAACGCTTCGTTCTCCGGACACTCGAGGCAGACAGTCGCTGGAACCTTCAACAGATCCAGATCCACCGCTCGCTCGATTGCAGCGACACCTTCTCGCCAGCACGCGAATGGCGGGTCTGCCCACACCAGGTCAAACCTCCTCTGTCGTCCCGACAAGCCGCGCAGCGCGCGCCTCCAATCCGAACGCCAGATCTCCAGCTGGACCAACTCCTGGCCAAGCATCACTTCCGCGTTCCGTTCGAGCACACTGGCAACCCGGCGGTCCTTCTCGATCGCCACGGCTCCTGCCGCTCCTCGCGACAACGCCTCCAAGGCTACGGCCCCCGTACCCGAGAACAGGTCCAGGAAGTCCGCGTTGTCACATCGTTCTCCGAGTATCGCGAAGACACGCTCGCGCATCGCGTCCGGTGTCGGCCGAACGCCCGACAACCGCCCCGGCCCATGGAGCCGTCGAGAAGCCCAACGGCCTCCGGTGACCCTCACTTTTCCTCCACGACACGCCGAACACGCATGGGCGCGTCCTGCACCATGAACACCTCGACAATCGGCGAGTCCAGGTGCTCGAGCACCACCGTCCCATCCTCACGGACCTCGACAACCACCGCCACGGGACCGTTCATCATCTCAACCCGGTCGCCCACCTCCGGGGCCCAGGCACGCACTGCCTCCTCCTCGGGCCGCCGTTCGACCACACGACGTTCTATCTCATCCAGAACCATGGTCAGTCGCCCGACGTGAACCGACACACCGAAGAGCGGCGAGTACCCGAACGTCTGCACCGCCCCATCCCGCCGATACACCGTCACGGAGGTCCAGCCACCCTCGGAGGATTTGCCACTGCCTGTGCCTCGCTTCGCAACCGCAATCGCCTCCCGTTCGATCACATCCCGGTACACATCGAGCTCGGCGGGCGCCATCTCCATGCGTCGATGGAGCGTCACACGATCGTTCTCGCGAATCATGACAACCGCCAGACCGTTGTCGAACACGCTGAGTCGAACGTACCGGTCACTGTTGCGAACGGTCCGCTCCACTATCGGCCGCGGTGCACCGTCGGTAGCCCAGAGCCATGCTGTCACGATCCACAGTACCCCCGTAACGCAGCCGAACACGATGCACGTTCTGCGCACGCTACCTCCCAACCGACACGCTTCGGGCGGCAGCCTCGGCAATGTCGACCAGCTCCTCTGGTCTCGTCTCGCCGTTCAGCAATGCGCGCCTCGCCTCGCGCAGCCCGTGACCCACAGCCGGGCCACGCTCGACACCGCGGCTCAGGAGGTCACGACCGGTCACAGGCAGCTCGAGGCGGTACGACGCCAACAAGGCGGACGCCACCTTCCTCCGGTTCGCGAGCCCAAGCCGTGCCATCGCCAGCAAGCTCGCCTCGAGGGAGACCCGTTCGATCTCCTCGACAATCACGCTGAGGCTGCGTTCACCGTTGACCGCGGAGCGCACGCGCGCCACATCGCCCTGCAGCGCCACCATGGTTGCCGCACGGCGCCCGGTCAGCTTCAACCGATTGGCCAGCTCGGAGGCCGCGAGCTGACCGACCTCGGCAGTCAGTCCACCGACGTACAGTACGAGACGATCCGGGGAGGGACCCGGTAGCTCCACCTCCATCCACGCCACCTGTCGCTCGATCTCCAGCAGCAGCGAGTGCACCGCGTCACTCCACTCCAAGCCTCGGACAACCGCGCCGATGACACCGAAGCTCGCAAGGAGAGCGAGGGACTTGGGTGGGTGTGGCTCCATCAGCAGGAGCTCCAGCTCGTGTCGCAACCGCTCACCGCTGAGCATCTCGAAGACACCTTCCTCGACCGCCACCTCGATCAGGTGGCGTGTCTCCTGAGCCACCACGAACCCGAGCCTGCGCACGTAGCGGGCCGCACGGATCGCTCGCGTCGGATCATCGATAAACGAGAGGGAGTGCAGGGCCCGCAGCTCCCGATTGCGCAGATCCCGTCGCGAACCGAAGAAATCGAGGAGCTGCCCGAAGCGATCGCTCGACAGCGCTACTGCCATTGCGTTGATGCTGAAGTCTCGCCGGAAAAGGTCTTGACGTATCAGCGATGTCTCCACCTCTGGTAGCGCGGCCGGTGTTCGATAGAACTCGGTCCGCGCCGACACCACGTCGACCTTGTGGTCTTCAGGCAACGACAGCACGGCGGACAGAAACGGTCTGTGCGGGTGGACGCGCGCATCGATCCGCCTGGCCAGTGCCTCGGCGAACTCGATGCCGTCGCCCTCCACCACAAGGTCGATGTCCTCTCCGGCCCGCTCGAGGAGCAGGTCGCGCACTGCACCGCCAACCAGGTACACCGCGACCTGCTGAGCGTCAGCGACCTCGCGTGCCACCTCGAGCAGCTCCCACACCCAGTCCGGCGCAACCCGCCGCATCAGATGTGTGACCGACTGGCACGTTGGTCGCGCACCTTCCATCCTGTGGTCGAGGCTCTCCCCTGCCTCCCGCTGTCGGGAGTACACATTGCGCAGGAAGTCCATTCGAGTGATCAGACCAGTCGGCTCACCACCGCCGAACGCGACCAGAACGAAGCGCCGCCCACTGCGCAGGAAAAGATCGCGAACCTCATCGAGCGAGGCCATGGCATCCACGATCTCGACACCCGGCTGCATCACCCGGGTCACCGGACGCTCCCCGAGACCGTGACTCAGCCCCATGTCCAGCGTCTGGCGCGTCACGGTACCAACCAGCCGACCCTCTTCGGAACGCACAGGTAGAGCGTTCACTCGGAGCTGGTTCAAGCGCTCCTTTGTGGCACTGACCGTTGTCTGAGAGCCCACGGAGAAGATCTTGTTGACGGCGATATCACCAGCACAGGGTGGCCGCGGAAGCTGCTCCTGGATCGCAGAGATCACGTCCTCGCGAATCTCCGTCACCGATCTCCCGCGAACCCGAGCCGAAGCTGCGGTGGCGTGCCCCCCGCCGCCGAGGCGCTTGGCAATGGCACCGACGTCCAGCTCCGCGTGCTGCGAGCGGAGGATCACCGTAACGTGGGGCGGACGGGACAGCAGCGCCACTGCGACCGGAAGGTCATACACCTGTACCCAACGCTGAACGACCGCAGCAGCCTCCTCAAGGTAGTGGTCGACATCGGCGGTTGCGAACGTCACTGGCACTCCGGACAGCTCGATCTCCTCGGCTCCGTTGACGACAATGTTGAGAAGATCCAGCTGCTCCGGCTCGAGCGTTCGCACCACCCAACGACGGACGCCGTCCAACTCCGCACCACACTCCAATAGCCACCCTACCGCGTTCAGGTCCGCCGCAGTGGTCTCCGGATACGTCAGGCTCCCGGTGTCCTCGTAGATCCCCATGGCAAGCAGCGAGGCCTCGTCCGGAAGCGGCGCGAGCCCGTGCTGTTGGAGCAGCTCGACCACAATCGTGCTGGTCGAACCCACTGGCCGAAACACCAGCCGTGAGGCGGGCACTTCATCGTCGCCTTCCTCACACACGTGGTGGTCGATGACCGTCACCGGGCACTCTGACTGCTGGGTCAGCAGCCACGCCTCACCAAGCCGCGAGCGCGAACGGGTGTCCACGATCACCACGTCCTCCCAGCGATGTCGTCGAGCCTCGCGGAGCCGAACCGCTGGCAGCTCTGTTCCTGTATCCGCCAGGTAGCGACGAACCGCCGCTTCCAACGAACCGGGGAACACAACACAATGATCGGGGTACAACCGTCGCAGACACACCGCAGAGGCAAACGCGTCGAAGTCCGCAGCGAGATGCGTGGTGATGACCTTCATCCTCTCCATTCTACGGGTCAGTAGCCACCCGCGTCCGCTGTTCGCACTGCACACTACGTATGCCTATCGGCACAGCCACACCGGAACCACGCGCCACGCGGCGTTCCACCTGCTGTCCAACATGACGTTGCGAGCCGGCCGGGGAGCTCGCCAGAGGGCTTGGAGTTGACCAATCTGCTCGCCAATAGCGCTGAGCTCCGGTCTCTCTACGTGCTTTCTGGCCGCCACCGCAGCACGGGCTCGCGAACGGCTCGGACCTCGTCGATTCGCGACACCGGCGTGGTATGGGGTGCCCCGGTAACGCGCTCCGGGTCGGTCTCCACCTCTCCCGCGATCTCTAGCATTGCGTCGCAGAAAGCTTCGACCTCCTCCATCGACGCACTCTCACCAGGTTCGATCATCAGAGCGCCGTGTACGATGAGCGGAAAGGACATGGTCGGAGGATGGAAGCCGAAGTCCAGCAGGCGCTTGGCGATGTCTGTGTTGTGCACACCCTTGTCCGCTTGCAGCGAGTCGTCGAACACCACCTCGTGCAATGTCGGACCGGAGTACGGGAGATGGTACGCCTCACGTAACCGCTGGCGCACGAGGTTGGCGTTCAGAACGGCGCCTTCGGACATCGCTCGCAACCCATCAGACCCCATCGCGCGGATGAACGCCCACGTTCGCACGAGGACCAGGAAGTTACCGAAGAACCCGCGCATCGGGCCGATGCTTCCCTCCGCATCCCACTGCAGTCGGAATCGATCCTTCTCGCGAAGCACCCACGGCACCGGCAGGTGCGGCTTCAACGCCTCGGAAACCACCACTGGTCCCGCGCCGGGACCGCCCCCTCCGTGGGGCGTCGAGAACGTCTTGTGCACGTTGATATGCAGAGCATCCGCCCCCATGAGACCTGGGAGTGCACGGCCGACGAACGAGTTGAGGTTGGCACCGTCGAAGTACAGGAAGCCACCGCGCGCGTGCACCAGCTCGGAGATCTGCACGATCTGGTGCTCGAACAGGCCCAGGGTGTTCGGAACCGTCAACATCGCGCCCGCAACATCGTCGGTCATCAACCGATCGAGCGCGGCCACGTCTACGGTGCCGTCCTCCGCGGAGGGAAGCTCGATCGGATCGAAGCCAGCAAACGCCGCCGAGGCCGGGTTCGTGCCGTGCGCCGAGTCGGGGATGATCACGGAGCTCCGGTCTTCCCCCCGTGCCCTCAGTGCAGCACGGATCATCAACATCCCGGCGAGCTCGCCGTGTGCGCCAGCCGCCGGCTGCACCGTCACCCCCGCCATGCCGGTGACGGCACACAGCATCTGCTCCACCTCCCATAGAAGGCGAAGGGCTCCCTGCACCTGGGACTCCGGTTGCAGCGGATGCACATCGGTGAAACCGGGGTACCGCGCAACCCGTTCGCACAAGCGTGGGTTGTACTTCATCGTGCATGAGCCCAGCGGATACAGGCCTTCGTCGACGGCGTAGTTGAGCTGACTCAACCGATGGAAGTGCTGCACCACCTCGAGCTCGCCGATGTCTGGTGCATCCGGAAGTCCTTCCCTGCGAAGCTGATCGGCGGGCACCGTCGCCTCCAGATCCGGGTGGTCGACGGTCAGCTCCGGAAGTCGATACCCCTGTCGGCTTCTGCGGTCGGGGTTCCGTTCGAAGTACAGCGGCTCCTCGCGGAGTGTGCGGCGCTTCATGACACCCTCCCCATGGCGCCCAGAAGCGCCTCCACCTCAGCATCCGACGTCAGCTCCGTCGTTGCCATCAGCACGCCATCCGGCCAGCTCCCTCCCCAACGCCGTGACGGAACGCCAGCCAAGACGCCCTCGCAGAGCAATCGTTCGACGAGCTCCTCACCGCCTGCGGGGCCCGTTACCAGAAGCTCGTTGAACGTCGCCGAGGACGGGAACTGCACCTCCCATCCCGGAACCGATTCCGCGATACGCCGTTTCAGGTCCTCGGCACGGGCATGGCATGCGCGAGCCAGCTCGGTGAACCCTGTACCGCCCAATGCCTGGAACCACACTGTGGCAGCCAGCGCCATGAGCCCGTGGTTTGTGCAGATGTTGGATGTCGCCTTGCCGCGGCGAATATGCTGCTCCCGCGTCGAGAGGGTCAGACAGAAAGCTCGTTGTCCATCGGCGTCCACGCTCTGACCCACGAGACGACCTGGCATCTGTCTCTTGTGCTTCTCTGAGCACGCGAAGAAGCCGAGATGCGGCCCCCCGAAGCCCACCGGCAGCCCAAACGACTGCGCCTCTCCGCACACGATGTCGTAACCGTATGCACCTCCACCCCGCAGAAGACCGAGGGAAGCAGCCTCGGCCACAACATGGATTGCCATCGCACCGGAGGCGTGAATCTGTTGCTCGAGCCCGGGGAGATCCTCGATCACACCGACGAAGCTCGGCGATTGCACGGCGACGCAGCAGACGTCGTCCGCAAGCAGTGCTTCCAGACCCGCAGCATCGATCCGACCGTCTCCACCGCAGGGTACGGTTTCGTGCCGAATCCCGAGTGGCTCGAGGTATGTCGCCAGCGACCTGCGGTACAACGGATGAACCGTCTCCGCCACCAGCACACGCGACCGCTTGCCCCGGAAGACGCGATGGGCCATGAGTATCGCTTCGACAAGCGACGTGGCGCCGTCATAAAGCGACGCGTTGGCGATATCGCAGCCGGTGAGCTGGCAGATCATGGTTTGAAACTCGAAGATTGCCTGGAGGGTACCCTGCGTGATCTCGGGCTGGTAGGGCGTGTAGGATGTGAAGAACTCCGCCCGCGACAGCACGGCGTCGACCACGCTCGGTTGCACGTGTCGGTACGCACCGGCACCGAGAAAGCTGGGTTGGCACCCGAGGGTCGTGCTCATCATCGCGATCCGGCCCAGCTCGTCAGCTACTGTCGCCTCGTCGCAGCCTTCCGGCATCGAAATCCGATCAACTGTTACCTCCTCGGGCAGTGATCGGAAAAGGTCATCCACCGAGTTCACACCGAGCTCATCGAGAATCCGCCGCCGGTCGTCTGGACCGGCACCGATCCATGGATGCATCAGGTCTGCTCCTCCGCCAGAAAGGCCTCGTACTCTTCAGGAGAAAGAAGGCCATCCGGCTTCTCAGCGTTTCCGAACTTGACCAGCCAACCTTCACCATACGGATCGGTGTTCACCAGCTCGGGCTCATCCTCCAGACGAGTGTTGACATCGGAAACCGATCCAGCGACGGGCGCGAAGAAGTCGGCGACCGCCTTTACAGACTCGAGCGAGCCAAGCTCGTCACCTGCGGCAACCTCGATGCCCACCTCCGGCATTTCGACGAACACCACCTCGCCGAGCTGGTCTTGGGCGTGATGGGTGATGCCCATGGTCGCTTCACCTGACGCGAGGCGCACCCACTCATGGCTCTTGGTATAGACGAGATCCTTCGGTACCGACATCTCAGCCCTCCTTCATGCCGCGCCGACCTCACTGGCCGACCGTTCCCTGTGTTGACCGGTTGCAGCCTTCGAACGCTGCTGGTACGGACTTCGCTTCAAACCGTTCTCGACGGTGATGACACCTGCCTCGAAACGCACATCACTTCGACTTCTTCTTTTTTCGGGAGTAGAACGGCATCTCCACGACCCTGGCACGCCGCCTCTTTCCGCGAGTATCGATGGCAAACTCGGTACCGACCTCCGCTGAAGCAGGCGGGAGATACGCCATACCGATCGCCTTCCCCAATGTCGGAGAGTGGGTTCCGGATGTGACGACACCGCTCGCCTCAGTGTCTTCGGTCGGCACAGAGAAGGCATCCTCGCCCGTGTAGATCGGGTAGCCGTGCCGAGCGATACCGCGGTCCACCATCTCGAAGCCGATCAGACAACGATCCACGCCCTCTTCCACCTGCCGCTCGATCACATCCCGCCCGATGAAGTCGCCTTTCGGTAGCTTGACGATCCACCCCAGGTTGGCTTCAATCGGTGTCGTCGTCGCGTCGATATCGTTTCCGTACAACGCCATACCCGCCTCGAGGCGGAGCGTGTCGCGGGCTCCGAGCCCAGCTGGCACGAGACCTTTCGGGCGGCCTTCGGCCAACACGGCCTCCCAGATCGCTGGCGCATCAGCGGGATCGCTGTACAGCTCGAAGCCGTCCTCGCCCGTATAGCCGGTGCGGGCGATCAGACAACGGCGACCGGCCACGTCACCCCAGGTGAAGCGGTAGTACTTGATCTCTCCGAGCTCCACCCCGGTCAGAGCCTGAACAATCCCGAACGCCTCCGGCCCTTGCACCGCAAGCTGTGCCCACGCGTCCGAGCGGTTCTCGACGTGAGCACCTTCAAAGTCAGAAGCCACCCGCCGCAGGTACTCGAAGTCCTTGGCGCAGTTGGCGGCATTGACGACCAGCAGGTACTCGTCCTCCGCCATCTTGTGGACGAGCATGTCGTCGACGAAGGTCCCTTCCGGGTACATGAGCCCGGTGTACTGCGCCCGCCCTATGACCATCTTGCTGTGGTCGTTGCAGGAGATGGTCTGGATGAAGTCGAACGCCCGCTCGCCAACGACGAAGATCTCTCCCATATGCGAGACATCGAACAGCCCGGCCTTCGACCTCACCGCAAGGTGTTCCTCGGTGACCGACGTGTACTGCACCGGAAGCTCGAAACCGGCGAACGCAACCATCCTTCCGCCCGCTGCGATGTGCTGTTCGTACAACGGTGTGCGTGCTACTTCTGAGGTCATCTTCCCTCCCCGATCGCGGGGCAGGGTACCACGTCGACGACAGCGACGGAACATGGTGCAAAGGGAAAGTCAACACTCTTCATCACAACAGGACACAGCTCAGGCTCGACACAGCCCGTCTCGTCACCGAGTCAGCTCAGCGGCCAGGGGCGTTCCTCCTCCCAGGAGGAGGATCCCGCTCCGCCTCGCAGCTCGGACACATCACCGGCGATGCTATGTCAGATGACACGGTCAGCTGACACCGGCGGACCGAGGCAGCGGATCGAACTCGGGCACCGGAGCCGCGCGCATGGCCGCCAGCAGCGCCTCGTCATCGGACCAACGGTAGTTCAGGATGAAGATTCGCGGGTCGAGTGGTTCGGGCTCCCCTCCGTTTTCGGGAATCACTCTGACTTCGAAGTGCAAGTGCGATGCGGTGCTCCAGCCAGTACTCCCAACGGTTCCGATCTTCTCCCCGCGCTCGACTTTCGCCCACCTCCTGACCGAGATGTCGTTCAGGTGAGCATATACCGAGACGTAGCGGCGTCCGTGCTGCAGGATGACCACATTGCCGTAACGCCACCATCGAACGTTCCGGCTCAGAGGGAATCGCCCTGCATACACAACCTTCCCTGCACCGACAGCGCGCACCGGCACGCCGATCCGAGCCGCGAGATCAATGCCAGCGTGAAAGTCCCTCTCTCCGGTGAACGGCGACGTCCGCTCTCCGAACGCCGACGTCAGTACGAACGATCCGACAGGCAGAGGGCTGACTGAGGGAACCGTCTGCAGGAGCCCCGCATGCTCCTTGGCAAACACCTCGAGCTCTGAGGTCAGGGTCAACAGCGCCTTCGAGCCGGTCTGCAGATGTGCCGCACGACGTACTGCCAGCTGAGATTCCGGAAGCGCCAGATCCTCGGGGACTTTCTCTGGGAAGCCCCCTCCGCTCGAGCCGACGAACGTCACACCGAGAATGAACCCGATACGATTCTGCAACCTTCGCGCCTGGTCCACACTCTTTTGGAGCGCAAGAACTCTGCTGACCCTCTCTTCGAGAATCTTCAGCTGCAGCTCGTTCTGGTGGCGAGCGAGATGGAGCTCTGAGCTCATCATCAACGACCGCACGCCGAACGGGAGCATCGCCAACCCGAGTACCAGCGTGACTCCAACCGTACCGCCTACGACGATGAACCACCGGACGAGGCGCGGCGTGACAAAGAAGTATCGGACCTTCTTGCGGATGTCGGCAGGATGGAACTGCAGCTCGTACACGATCTCGGAGTCTCCACGTCACACTGGAGCGACGGTGTTGACGTCATACCACCGCCCCGGGCCACATGCGAATCGGTTCGAGCCTGAAGCCAAGATGCTGCTGAGCGAACGCACCGTCGTCACCTATCACGGCGCACCGACCGCGCCGTTTGACGAAAATGGTGTGCCGCCGCCACGGTTCACACCGCCTTGAGAGCACGGACAGGCTCCACCTTGGCGGCCCGCCACGCCGGCCAGAGCGATGCGAGCCAGACCAGGAGCACTCCCACCGCCGCAACAGCAAGAGCAGCACCTGGAGCAACCTCGAACGGGATGGCGTCCACCATGTACACCTCCGCCAGCCCTGGTGGAAACCGCACCACTCGAAGCCGTGTCAACAGCTCGCAGGTAACCAGTCCGACAGCCATGCCGATAGCAACACCACCGCAACCGAGAAAGGTCCCGACCAAAATCAGGATTCGGCGCAGCCGGAAGACCGGCAGCCCCAACGCCTGCAGGACTCCGGTTGATCGTCGCTTCTCGATAGCCAGCACAACCATTGCCGAGCTCACTTGAAATGATGCGACTGCGATCACCAGGCTCAGGACGACGAACAACGACAGCGTCTGCCAGCGCAGCGCGGCAAACAAAGCCGAGTTCATCTCGCGCCAGTCCGTGACCACCGTCTCCGAGGCCACATCCTCGAGGCGACTTCGAACGCTACCGACCCTCATCGCGTCAGCAACCTCCACCTCCACGCCCGCAACACCCAGGCTCGGGTCTGACGTCAACACGGCATCCAGCGGCGTGAGAAGCCAGCGCTCATCGAACTCGCTGAACGCCAGCTGGAAGCTCCCCGCAACCCTCAGGCGAAGGCTGGGCACCAACCACGACCCGGCCTTTGGGGGCAGTCGAACCGTCATATGATCGCCCCTGCGGAGCTGCAAACGCTCCATCAGGCGCTGGCCAAGCAGAACCGGGGGGAGGTCTCCCGACTCCGGCCACTCTTCGATCTCCGCGAAAGGCGGCGGGGAGTCTACCGCTTTGACAACGACCGGTAGCGGCCGCGAGCGATTCGTCTCGTCGTCTGCGAGACCGGCGACATAGGTCACCTTGGCGGCCCGCACCACTCCTTCGATCGCGCGAATCCGTTGAACGAGCTGGTCCGCCTCCGAAGGCGACAGCCGAGCCGGCGACAGCGCCACCATGTGCGCATTGCCCGACGCGAGAGCGCGCGCGATGGCCGCCTGGTACCCCGTCATCAACGCCAGCGTAATCATCAGCGACGCCGTCCCCAGGGCGATCCCTCCGAGGGCTGCCCAGGAGGTCCCGCGGAGCAGTCCTCCGGATCGTCGTCGCAGAAAGCGAGCCGCCAGCTCGATCTCGAGTTGCACCCGCGCAGTGTAGCCTCCGCGACACACCTCGTCGAGTGGCACCCCCCGACACGAGAAGCGTCTTCGCAGCGCGCTGCGTTCGGTTGACTGCCTCAGGGACGAGGACTAGCATGGGGTGCGAAGTAACCAGGAGGGGAAGGAGGTTCGATGTGACCACGAGCTATTGGATGCGTTGCGGAGCCATCGTCACAGGGCTATTGGTCCTGCCGGGGCTTGTCTGGGGTGCCGGGTTTGCTCTCTTCGAGCACGGCAACCGCGGCATGGCCATGGGCGGAGCCATGACAGCCGTTGCAGACGACCCGTCGGCGATCTATTGGAACCCGGCAGGTCTGTCTTTTCAGCAGCGGGAAGGGGTCCAGATCCAGAGCGGCGTGACCTTTATCATTCCTCAGCAGGACTTCGAAGGCGTACCTCCGTACCCGGGCCTCGGGTACTCGGGGACTCAAGAAGACCAGCTGTTCTATCCACCGCATATCTACCTCGTGATGCCGATCAACGAGAAGATCACCTTCGGTGGCGGGCTCTACACGCCGTACGGCCTGGGGACATGGTGGCCGGACGACTTTCCGGGCCGATTCATCAGCAAGCGTGTCGACCTCAAGATGTACAACGCAAACTTCAACTTTTCCTACAAGGTCTCAGAGATGGCGTCGATCGCCGTTGGGCTCGACTACGCCGCCGCGCAGATCGATTTGACACGCTCCATCGGCCAGATCAACCCCTACACCCAGCAGCTCACCGACATCGGTCAGGTCCATATGTTCACCGACGGACTGGGCAACGGCGACTTCGGGTGGAACGCCGGGCTCATGCTGAAGCTGGGCGGTGGCTTCTCATTCGGCGCCTCGTACCGCTCGGCCATCGAGATCGAGTTCGAGGGGGAAGCGTCCTTCACTCAGTACTTGACAGGTTACGACGACTACGATGCTCTCCTCGCTGAGGCGTTACCGTTTGGCGAGAACATCCCGCTCGAGACCGCCATCGAGTTTCCGGACTACCTGTCCATCGGGCTGGCGTGGTCGAACGAAACGTGGACCGTCAGTGCGTCCTACGGCGCCCAGGGCTGGTCCGTGTTCGACGAGCTGCCGATCACGTTCCCGACCCGACCGGACCTCAGCAGCAGCGTGCTCGAGAACTACGAGGACACAGAGCAGTACCGGATCGGCGCCGAGTACCGCCTCAGCGAGAAGTGGGCATTGCGCGGCGGCCTGCTTTTCGACGAAACGCCGCAGCCGAAGGAGTCGATGTCCCCCCTCCTCGGGGACGCCGACAGAACCGGCTACTCCATCGGAGTCGGCTGGACACACGACCGGACATGGATCGACGTGGGCTGGCTCTACCTGCCGTTCGACGATCGGGGAACCGATGGTGAAAGCTACGATCGTTATAACGGCAACTACGAGACCCTTGCCAACCTGTTCGGTGTCACCATTGGAATGACGTTCTGATGAGACAGAGAGGGAGGAATAGCATGAAGCGTGCTGCCATCGTAGCCACGATTGCACTGCTCGCTGCAAGCCCCGCACTGGCGCAGGTGGACCTGAGCCGGTACGTGGCGTTGGGAGACAGTCTCACCGCCGGGTTTGCCGCGAACGGTTTGACCGAGTTTTACCAGCAGGGCTCATACCCTGCTTTGGTTGCCCGAAAGGCGTTGTCGCTGCCCTTCGAGCAGCCGATCATCAGTGATCCTGGAATCCCGATCGTCCTCGAGCTCGCGAACCTGGCCCCGACCCTCGTGCCGGCAGGTGACCAGTTCGGGATGCCGTTGAACGCTCAGCTTCCGGGGCCGTACAACAACCTGGGAATCCCTGGCGCGACGCTCAACGACATGATCAATACCACCGGCGATATCCAGAACTTTGTCGCCGGCAACACGGACAACCTGTTCCATGATCTGATTTTGCGTGACGGGCAGAACCCTGCCCTGTTCCAGGCGATCGGGCAAGATCCCACGTTCGTGACAGTCTGGATCGGTAACAACGATGTGCTCTCGGCGGTCCTCGCAGCCACTCCGATCGAAGGCATGACCATGACACCCGTGGACATCTTCGGCCAGCTGTACACGCAGGCGATTGGCGCTCTGGCACAGAACACCAGTGCCGATATTCTCCTGCTCAACCTGCCGGATGCCAGCGTCATCCCGTTCGTCACCACCATCGACCCGTTCGTGACGCTCCCGGACGGCACTCAGGTCCCGCTGATCGGCTCCAACGGACCGCTTCCGGCTGACGCCTACGTCACCCTCGGTGCTTCGAGCCTGCTCGCCCAGGGCATCGGGATCCCTGCCGAGCTGGGCGGCACCGGACAACCGTTGCCCGAAGACCTGCAGATCGTCGGCGGTCAGGTGATTCCGGGCGTCGTCCTTCGCCCAGCCGAGATCGAGGTCATCAACCAGCGGATTGCGTCCTTCAACCAGGTGATCGCTGACGTGGCCGCAGCCACTGGTGCGCACGTGCTCGACATCAATGCCATATTCGACGAGATCCATCGCGAGGGTTGGGTGATCGGTGCCTTCGACCTGACCACCGATTTCCTGACCGGCGGGATCTTCTCCTACGATGGAGTCCACCCGCAGCGGATCGGCTATGGACTGGTTGCTCTGAACATCATTGAGTACCTTAACGAAAACATGGGCACCGACATCGAGCAGGTGGACATGTTCGACATCATGTGCGGAGGCGGTGACTGCAGCGCGAGCTCTGGCGCCAGCGACCCAACCGTGCTCTCCAACCCCGCCAGCGTCTACACCGCAGAGATCCATCAGCAGCTGATGGAGATCTTTCCTGTCAACCTGAACACCTACTATGGCCGAACAGAGCCGCGATCTGCAGGTGTCGCAAGGCCGTAGCCACTCCCTTCTCACCTGTGAACGACGTCAGCGGTACGCCCGGGCCACAGTGCCCGGGCGTATCCGTGTCGAGTCGCATCGTGACATCGCCGAGCTTGCGCAGCGAGCGAACATCTACGACGCGCCCAGCGTGACCTGGAGCACACTCTCCCCTCCTCATTGCACGCTGTTCGTGTTAGCATCTTTCGGGTTCGTCAAGGTGCCCGCACAGGTGAGTTCAGCCAAGCCTGGGAAGCACATTCCTGCGGTGATGCGTCCAGCGCGGGATCGAAGGCACGCAGCACCGTCGACGTGCATCGGAAACTACGGTCTCGCCACCAGAACCAGGTGCTGAGGCTCTTTGATCTGAAGGGAGTATCGATGTACCGTACCGTTTTCTCCGCCGCTCTGACCCTCTTGATTGCCACCACTGGTATCGCACAGGTCTGCACGCCCGAGGTCGTCTCCGAGCTGACGACTCCTGGCGAGCTAGGGTCCACCGCGCTGCTCGGCAACACCGTATTCGCCGCCGCTGGCGATGAGGGCATCGTTGCAGTCGACATCAGCGACTCGCTCGCACCTGTACTGATCGGAACGACGCCCACGATGGGTGAGGCGAACGATATTGAACTCGAGTTCTTCGCACAGCTCCTCGTCGTCGCCGATGGAACCGCCGGTGTGAGCGTCTTCACCGCGACCGAGAACGGCGCTGTGAGCTTCGTCGGCAGCACGGGCCTCTCCGGAGAGGCGCTGTCCGTCGCTGGCGCGGACACCTCCTACCTCGTTGGGAGCAGCAACGGAACGCTGCACACCGTCGAGCTCGTTGACAACGCACCTACGGTGCAGGGATCAGTCGATGTCGGCGGTCCCGTGCTGGACATCGCAACCGCCTTCCAGCGTGCGTTCTGCGCCATCGGCGATGAGGGTATCGCGATTGTTGACATCTCCGACCGGACCTCGCCAGCTCTCCTCGCCACCTTCAACTTCGAGGGAAGCGTGAGCTCGCTCGCAAAGAACAATGATCTTCTCTTTGCAGCAGTCGCAGACACGGGAGTGGTGAGCACGGAGGTGGTCGGAGACACCCTCGTCACCCTCGGGTCAATCGATACACCAGGTGTCCCGCACGACCTCATCTTCTCCCGCGGCCGGCTCTACGTGGCGATGCCGGATGTTGGGATCAAGGTGATCGACGCCTCCCTCGGTCGCGCACTCCTGTCGCTCGCCACGACGTCTCTTGACGGTGCAGCCGCACTCTCGATCTCCGGCAACCTTCTGTACGTCACCCGTGGTGACGATGGTCTGGCCCTGGTCGACGTGGAGGACTGCTCCAACGCTGGTGTCACACCCACCACGCGCTATATCCCAGCAGGTGCACGGGCGCCCGGATCGAACGACACGTTCTGGGTGACCGATGTCGCTGTCGCCAATATGACGAACGCCGTTGCAACATTCAATGTCGCCTACCTCCCCAAGGATCAGGCCAACTCCAACCCCCTCAACGTCTCAGCGATTCTGGAACCCGGTACACAGCTGATTGCGCGCGATGTGTTTGACGAGCTGTTCGACCTGGCGCGGGCCAACGGCGCACTCAGGTTCGTCACCTCCCATCCCGATGTGAAGGTCACCAGCAGAACGTTCAACTCGGGGAGCGACGTCGGAACGTTCGGACAGTTCATTCCGGCGCTTGAACGTGCTTCGGCCCTGACCGCAGGCACGCCGGGGGCGCTTGCACAGCTGCAGGAGAACGCCGAGTTTCGTACCAACATCGGCCTGCTGAACATCACTCCGAACGAGATCGAGGTCGAGATCCGCCTGTTTTACGGTGACGGCGCCCTCGCCGGTTCCGTTCAACCCACGTTGTTGCCGTTCGAGATGGTCCAGTACAACCAGATCTTCGGCGACAGCCTGGTGGACTCCGGGTACGCCATCGTCAGGGTCCTGAGCGCGGACGGTGAGGTGCTCGCGTACGCGTCGGTGGTTGACAACGGTTCGGGAGACCCCATCTACATCCCGGTCGAGAAGCTGATCGCTGGCTCGGGATTCGGCGGTTGACCTACGCCTAGAGTCGCAAAGTGTCACTGACTCTGTTCGGGCCCACCTTCACCGGTGGGCCCGTTCATTCCCACTCCCAGAGTCTGCCGCTCGAAGCTGCCACATCGAGCACCCGATTGGCGTCATCCCCGACCTCTGGTAGCCTGTCGCAGTGAATCTGATCCGGCGACCGTCGCCTTGGGGGCTCCTGAGCGGAGTATCAGACGGCTGAACGATACATGACACGTCCTGCAGCACAACGCCGCGCCATCTGGCTGCTGGTATCCGGCAGTCTTCTTGCTGTTCTCAGCAACCTCCCGTGGGCCGAGCTTCTCGCAGCTTCCGGCCTGCCCGGGGCTGCAGTGGTCGTCGAGCACGCCACTGCTATCCGCGCGGTGTTGACTACGGCTGCGCTGGTCGGCATCTTGAGTGCTCTCGTGCTCCTTCTCCGCTCGGGCTCCAGGACGGTCGCCACTGCCCGACGCTTGGCGCGTCGCGGCGACCACCAGGGAGCTGGTGAGTGTTACCTCCGCGCCGGCCAGCACCGAAAGGCGCTCGCACACTATCGCAAAGCCAGAGCATGGCACGAGGCAGCCCAAGCAGCGTTTGCACTCGATCACCGTGAGGAGGCGGCATCATACCTTGCCCGCGCCGGCGGACGACGCCTTGCAGAGGCCGCCACGACCTACCGCTCGCTTGGCCTCCACGAGCAGGCGAGCTCGTGCTTCGGACGCCTCGCGGACTGGTGCCAGTCAGAAGGACACCTGAACGAGGCAATCGAGGCGTGGGCGCAAGCAGGTCAGCCGACACGCGTGGTCAAGCTCGCCACGATGGCACTCCGCAAGGGTCTGTTGGCCCCTGGCTCACCAGCGTTCGCGGCCGCTCGCCGGTCCGCCGAACGAACCGAGAGCCTCGAGCTCCTGGGGCAGCTGTGCGAGCTCGATGGCGCCTGGCCAGACGCTGCTGACGCCTGGCGCAGGCTCGGAGTTTGGGAACGCGCCGCCAAGTGTAGCCTGCGAGCGGACCGGCTGGATCGGGCTGCTGCCGATCTGGAGCGTGCGGGCCAGGTAACCGAGGCCGCTCGACTCTCGATCCAGCGGCACCGTCAGCTTCGTGAAAGGCTTTCGTCAGCTGGTCGTCCGCACCCAGAGCTGCAGCAAGAGCTGGCAACCTACACGGAGAGGCTGGTGCACCGTCTGCAGGACCTCGGCATGGTGCACGAGGCATCCGAGATCCTGCGGTCAGTCCAGCAACCCCGTGCCGCCGTGGAGCTCCTCCTGGAAGCTGGTCAGCACGAAGACGCGGTCGAGATCGCCACTCAAGAGCAGCTCTGGGACATCGCTGCCCCCCTCCTCGAGAAGCTGCAGAGGTGGGGTGAAGCCAGTGATGTCTACGAGCTCAGCGGAGAGCTGGAGGAAGCGGCTCGCTGTGCGGAGCAAGCCGGGGAGCACACGCGCGCTGCGGAGCTATTCTCCACCTCCGGCAATGTTGCCGCTCACGCTCGAAGTCTCGCACGTGGAGGCCGACTCCAGCAGGCGCTGATCGAGCTCCATCGTCACGACATGCTGCCAGCTGCGATCGAGCTTCTGACATCAAACCCTGGACCGATTCCCGACGTACCCGACGTCGTGCTCGACATCGCCCACCTGCTGCAGCAAAAGGGGAATCTGAGCCTCGCGATCTCCATCCTACAGCGTGCCGTGGTCGGCATTGCCCTGACGAACCTCCGGTTGCAGCCCGCTCTGGCTCTTGCCTCTCTCCTGCATCAGTCCAACGCCCATCTTCAGGCCCTCGAGCAGCTCGACCGCATTCTCGCGTTCGACTACTCCTTCCAGCCCGCGCACGATCTCAAGCAGAAGATTGTGTGCGAGCTACCGGCCCAGACGGTTGCCACTCCAGAGAGTGAGCCGAGCACCCCTCTCGCGCTCGGACAGACACCTGGTTCGCCGGCGGAAGGCGTCTCTGCAGAGCAACGCTACGAGATCGTGACGGAGCTCGGTCGTGGCGGTATGGGCGTTGTCTTCCACGCTCGCGATACCCGACTGGAGCGCGATGTCGCAATCAAGGTGCTCCGCACCTCATCGACCCGAGAGGCGGGTCGTCTCGAGCGTGAGGCAAAGGCCGCTGCGCTTCTGAACCACCCCGGGATCATCACGATCCACGACTTCTCCGAAGGTTTTGACGGCTTCTTCATCGTCATGGAGTTCGCACGCGGCCAGGGGCTGGACAAGGTTCTCAAGGAGAACCCCTCGCGCATCCGCTCCCAGCTCGTACCGATCATGCGATCCCTGGCCGACGCGGTCGCCTATGCCCACCGACACGAGGTCATCCACCGTGACCTCAAGCCAGCCAACATTCTCCTCACAGAAGACGATCAGGTGAAGATTCTCGATTTCGGAATTGCAGAGCGCCTGGAATGGGTGCGCCGCGACGGCGCTGCAGTGTGCGGCACTCCTTTTTACATGGCCCCCGAGCAGATCCGTGGCGAGGCCCCGTCGACAACCAGTGACATCTACTCCCTCGGTGCGACGTTCTACCACCTTGCCACCGGTCGGCCACCGTTTGCTCGCGGCAACGTCATCGATGCTCACCTCCATCGGAAGCCGCAGGATCCCAGAGAGCTGGTCCCGTCCCTGCCCGCGGTTGTCGCACAGGTCATCCTCCGGTCCCTCGAGAAGAACCAGGAGCGGCGGTACCAGGACGGCTCAGAGATCGTCCGGGAGCTCACTGGCACTACTGACTAGATCGTGAAATGGACGCGGTAGTATACGCTAGCCCGATCTGGGACTGCGCTAGGAGGTTGGATGGATCTTAGAGAGGTTTGGCAACGACCGGAGTACCGGTTTCTTATCGTGTTCTTCACGATCTTGGTGGTCGGCTTCGTGACCATCGCTTTGCAGCCAGTCAACGATCACGCCGTTCTTCCCTACACGGCGTTCGTGGCAAGAATGTCAGGTGTGGCGTTGGATCTGCTCGGGGAGGATATTCGGGTGGATGGGTGCAACCTCGTGTCACCGCGGTTTCAAGTGGCCATCTACAACGGATGTAACGGTCTGATCACGAGCTTGATCTTCGTCTCCGGGGTCCTTGCGTTTCCCACGTCGCTTCGCGCGAAGGTCATTGGTGTCGTTGGAGGCCTGTTTGCCATCCAGCTCATCAACCTCGTGCGCATCGTGTCGCTGTTTTACATAGGAGTCTTCGTCCCGCAGCTCTTCAATCAGTCGCACATCTTCGTATGGCAGTCCATCGTGATCCTCGCAGGAGTCACTCTGTGGATCTTCTGGGCGCGCCGGTATGCTAGGCAGATCCACCATGAAGAGTCCGCCGACTGATCTCTTCGCCAGCTACCTGCGCCGCCTCCCTATCACCCTCGTCGTGGTCATGGTCGCGTGGTTGGCTCTTCGGCCGGTCCTCGACCCTGCGGTGTGCGGTTTGGCCCAGCTCCTCGTCCGCGCGTTCGAGTACCCCAAGGTCACGCGCATCGAGGTGGAGGACCATCGCGCCCAGATCATCCGCTCCGATTTCCGGCGCGGTTCAGACATTCCGACCGTACCGCTGACTGAGATTCACTTCAACACGATCGTTCTGTTGACGCTCTACTTCGCGCTTCCCGGAGCGTTCAGCAGGAGACGCCTTGAACGGCTGGTCATGGCATGGTGTGTTCTCTACATGACCCAGTCGCTCAACCTGGTGTTTCATGTCAAGACCATCTACGCCCTCTACCTCGGCGAGTGGAGCGCGGCACACTACGCCGACTGGCAACGGAACTTCTGGGGCTTCCTGCGGTACTTCAGCGATCTCCCCGGACGATTTGGGTTCCCATTCTTGCTGTGGATGACATTCGACTGGCCCACATTCTCCAACCTGCTGGGAGCAGCTTGGCCCACTGCAGGGAAACCCACAGAACCCATGCGGCGCAGCCGAGGTGGTTCCGGTTCTCGAAGACGGTAGTGACTCACAGAGGCGCATCTTCGAAAACTCGAAGCATCCGCCGGGGACCGGATGGCCGGGATCCGGCTGTTGGGACCGGGACCAGAACCGCAGCCTGCCTGCGGCGTCGTTACTCCTGCGAGTGAGACAGGGTGGGACGAGGAGCTGATACCCACGGCCACGGCGGCCACTGCCGGGATCGTGGCGACGGCTCGCCTGCGCTATCGGTTCCGTCGCAAGTATCGGTAGTCCGGAATGTCGTACTCCTTCGACTTCGCGATCAGCGCCCCTCGGGAGATGTTCAGGATTCTCGCTGCCTTGCTCTGATTGCCCTTGACGCGACGCAGCACACGATCGATGATCGCCCGCTCCACCGACGGGATCACCTCTTTGAGATCATCGTTCTCGGCAAGGTCCGAGGCCAGCGTGGGCGGCTCGCCCGCCCCTGTCGCACCCTCACCCTGCTCCGCAGCTGGACCACTGCTCACACGCCCACGGACCATCTCTCCATCCGGGGTGGCGGTGACCATCTTGCGGAGCTCAGCAACCAGCTCCGGTATCCCACCCGACAGAGGATGATTGAGCAGGGAGTTCAGGCTCTCGAGCTCGATGCCCCTCACCTGTTTACCCTGCTCTCGGCTGAGCTGATCCAGCAGGCGAACCACCAGTAGCGGCAGGTCTTCGCGTCGATCGGCGAAGCTCGGCACTCGCATCAGATGCGTCTGAAACAGCCCAAACAAGGTTGCGTCCAGTGTCCCTTCATGCAGCAGCGACATCGCATCCTCACAGGTCGTCGCCACCCAGCGCACCTTCGGACCGTACGCAGCCTCGACATCGTGACGGATCGCCGCAGCGAGCTCTCGCTGGACCACGAGCGGCAGCCTCTCGACATCTTCGATCAGCAGCATCCCGTTTCGGGCCCGGTGAATAGCACCATCACCTAAAGCGTCGTCAACCACTCCCACCGCAGACCCGAAAAGCTCTCGACGGAGCACGTCCGCCTCCGTCTCTCGTCCCTGGAACATCGTGACGTGGAGAGAGCCATTCGGATGGATCGACGCCAGCAGACTTGCCACCGCAGCCCGACCACTTCCCTGAGAACCGCAGAGCAGTGCCGGAGCCGAGCTTCGCGCAACCTCGATCACGTGCTCGCGAAGCAGACCGATCGCGTGGGAGGTCCCGGGAAAAGCCTCCTCAACCTTATCTCGCGCGGCGGACTCCCATGGCCCGCTCAGCGAGCTGGAGTCCTCCATCCGATCCCAGTGGACGGCGAGCATTCGCGACAGCTCCGCAAGGATCGTCTCCTCCTCGTCATCCACCTCATCTGCCACCTCGAGAACGAGGAACGTCGGCGGGCGCACGCCGCCGGGCTCGACAGGATAGATGAGCAGCTGGCGGCCAGCCATCCGAAGAAGCGCGAATCGACCCTGCATTCCGAGCTCATCGAAGGTTCGCGCTGGAACCCTCGGCACCTCGCCGGTCCATTGCGAGACGATGGGCTGGAACTGGCACTCCTCATCCAGCCACGCCAACATCATCTGGCGATCAGGAAAAAACTGCTCGAAGAAGGCCCTCAACGCCGGAACAGGATCGCGCCGTAGCGAGGCTCGAAACAGCTCCACCATCTTGTACCGCGCCTCGGCGATACGCTTCGGTTCATGGAAAAGGACAACCTCCGACCGCATCCGAGTCGCCGATGCGACCGAACGGCGGGACTCGGTGACGGTTGTGGAGCCCTCATTGCTACTCTGCATACCATTGGCGGCTGCTGCGAGCTCGGCAGCTTGCTGCTTGGCGAGCTCTTCAATCTCACCTTCGTCAACGCCCTTGAAGACCAGGGTCGCAGTCCCAAGGCGTACTCGATCGCCGACCTTCAGCACGCCTCGTGATCGGCGCTCGCCATTCAATACGACAACCTGTCGGTTCTGAGCGAGGAATGTGAACACATCACCGTTCAACTGAATTACGAGATGGCGAGGTGCCACGCCTGGTGCACGCACGACAACATCGTTCTGACTTGAAGCACCGATGGAGATAGCCGGTTTGCGAAGGTGGTACGTGAGTTCAGAACCACCACTCGTCTCGATGGCAAGCTTTACCATGTGACACTCCCTTTGGTTGCTCCGGGCTCTCTCGTCATGGACTGGCACACACCGACTGTGAAGGCGCTCTTCTGCGCACGCGCTTTACGAGATCACCCATTCATCGCGACCTTGACTGTAGCGCCTCACTGGGGGTGTGTCAACGGGAAGCACAGAGCTAACGTGCGCACGTTGCTCTTCGTTACGAGGCTCGTCCAGTGCCGGGACAGTCGCAGGAGGCACGTCTGCGTGCGTACCTCCCAGCAGGAGGCCTCGCCACCTGTCCCACCAGGGCATGAAGCTGACGGTACAGATCGCCGAGCGCCCGCCGGTCCGGTACGGATCGATGCCACGACCAAGTCCGACGCTGCAGAACCTCAAGCAGCTCGTGGGACTCGTCGTCACGTTGATCCGATGGCATATCACGACCGTCTGAGCTCTCAGGGACGCCGGAGGAGACCTCCGAGGCGCTGACCCAGCAGGATCACCTCTTCCAGCTCGTCCACGGTCTGACTCTCTCCGCAACGATCACCCACAAGAAGGGCAGCCACCAGATCCCCATCGAGCAGAGGTACGATGCTGGTCTCCTCCTCCAAGGTCTCAAGCCCGAGCAACCGACCGAGCTGGCGCGCACCTCCGCTGGAGGCATCGTCCAACCCAACAACAGGCCGGCGCGAACGGACAACCCGCTCGAGCAAGCCCACACCCCTGGGCAACAGTCCGGAGCCAGGGGACATCGAGTATCCGAACCCAGCTCGGCAGCGGAACGCAGTGTCTTCAACCGAGAGCAGGGCGCCGCGCGCGAAGTGCACCGCCGCCATCTGCAAGATCGCTGTCACCGCCCCCTGCGGATCCGAGTCCGACAGGAGCGCATCCATGAGTTGAACGAGGGATGATGAACGCTCGGATGTGGGGGTGTCGCCCCGCTGCATGAGCAGGCGATCCGTCACCCGCTGGACAGAGTGCAGGTAACGACTCGCCGTCTCGCCAGTCAAGCCCGACGGCGCAGGAAGCAAGAACGACACGCCGGCCTCCACCAAGCGATGCACCCAGATCGGATCGCCAAGAGGGCCACTCCAGAGAACCGGCACGGGAGGCGTTCGACCCGCAGCACGCCGGATCAGCGCGATCCAGTCGTCTTCGTGTCCGACCCGGGTCGTCGACAGGCTGTGCTGAATGATCAGGAGATCGATCTCCTCCAAAGGCACTTCGCTCGGCGTCGAAAGGAGACGCTGCTGCCAGCCTCGCTTCCTCCAGTCGAGCTCTGCGTTGCGCCACAATCTGGGGTCGTTGGCAATCACTCCGATGGGCGCGACCAGGACCTCGTCCGGATCCATGGCTTCCAGATCCGTCAGGAGGTCAGCGATCGGGTCCTCGAGTGCCTGCTCAGAGAGCATCACGACCTTGGTCTCTCGTAGCGGAGTCTCCGTCCCGTCGCCGAGCAGCTCGTCGAAGTCGAGATCTGACGCGAACGGGCTCCGCTCACCACGCGCACGTACCACCTCAACCAGACCCGTCAGCGCGACCGTGTCACCGTCAATCGCCTCAACGCTCCCCTCGGAGAACTGGAACGTGCCAGCTCCAGATGACAGCATCCGATGCAACCGCCGACATAATTCGAGATCGGGTAACGCCACACGCCCGCGATCGACGCTGAACTCGTACCTCCCCGAGACCGTCTCGAGCTCGAAAACTCCACTCCGCGCCGTTGCACCGAGAAGCGAGAAGACCGTACTCGCGGCGAGATGCTCGAGCCTCCCCTTGACCACCCGACTCATCAGGTACTCCCTCCATCCCCGCTGAGCTCGATAGCGATGCTGTGCATCTCTCCGCGCTGCAAGTTGAGGAGGCGCTCCTCGACTCGGCGTCCGTTGACCTCGACCGTAAGCTTCCACCGGCCTGCACGCAAGCCATCAAACCTCGTCACCCGGCGGCCCCAATGTGAACGGCGCTGTCCGTCCGGCCCCAACAGCACGAACATCGCGTCGTCGGTCGAACCACCGACGAGATGGCAGACAAGTGCTGCACCACGGTTCTCTCGGATCAACCAGCCATCTTCCCGGGCGAGGGTATGCAGAGCCTGATCCCTTACCTCCACGACCTCGACATCTGGCATCCGCCGCAAAGGATGCGGGTACGCGAGATGCTGAGGAGTGACCACCCACAACCCCAGGGTAGGATCGGACGGCACCCAGCCCACACCTGGGAGACGGCACTCGAGCCAGCGGTGCGGAACCGGTCCGCTCTCACCGATCAGGAGTCCACTCACCGTTCGCGCCTCAAAGCCTGCGTCGTGCAGAAGCGCAACCGACAGGTTGGCAAGGCCGGCACACGTGCCCCGCCGTCGTTGCAGGACACTGGCGGCGTCCTGCAGCCCATCCTCATCGTCGGCATACTGGATGGACGTCACCACCCATCTCAAGATCTCCGAGGCTACCGACCATTGGTCCATCCCCGCTCGGAGCCGATCTTTGAGAGCACCAGGCAACCCGACGGAGGTCTGGTGACGCTGCGTAGCAGAAGGTTCCCACTCGCTGTCACAACCCAGTGGATCCAACTGAGTGGTCACCTGGACCCGGACGCCATCGTTCGTTACGGCAATCTCCTGAGTGTACCCGTTGGCCAGTACGGTGGCGGGAGTATCCCCGTTTCGCAACACGTACATCGCCTGTCCTGCACAACACATTGCTCCATAGACGACAATCGCGAGGGTAACGGCAACCAGCCGAACCGTTCTCATCCTGCTTCCCGTCGTCGCCTCACGTACCCATCGAGGACACCGTTGACAAACCGAGCCGAGTCTCCGGCACCGAACTTCTTGGCCACCTCGATGGCTTCATCGATCACCACGGGCGCAGGTGTTTCGGTCTGGTAGATGAGCTCGAACATCGCGAGACGCAAGATGTTGCGATCGACGGTCGCGAGCCGATCCAACCGCCAATGGGCAGTCTGCTCGCCGAGCAGACGATCGATCTCGGCCTGGTGCTCCAGGGTGCCGGTGTACAGCTCCATCGCAAACGACCGGACCTCGCTGTCTGATTTCCGGAGCTCCTCGAAGTCCGATTCCACCCGCGACTCATCAGCTCCGGCAAGCTCGCTCTGATAGAGCATCTGCAGCGCGAGTTCTCGCGCTCGGCGCCGCATCCCCATTCAGCTCTCCTCTCCTCCAGCTGCGATGCCGGCGAGAAGTTGCGCCATCTCGATCGCGGAGAGAGCCGCATCCCAGCCCTTGTTGCCCATCTTGGTGCCGGCCCGTTCCACTGCTTGCTCCAGCGTATCCGCGGTCACGATTCCGAACGTCACCGGAAGCTTCGCAGCCATGGCAGTCTGCGCTATGCCTTTCGACACCTCGCTGGCGACATAGTCGAAGTGTGGCGTGCTGCCTCGAATCACTGCTCCCAGGCACACCACCGCATCGTACCTTCCGAGCTCGGCAATACGGGCTACCACGACTGGGATCTCCCACGCTCCCGGTACTCGGTACACCGTCATGTTCTCTGGCGACGCACCGTGGCGCACGAGACAATCGATGGCACCGGACTCGAGCCTCGATGTCAGTGCCTCGTTGAAACGGCTGACCACCAGGGCAAATCGTAACCCCGTCGCATCCAGCATCCCTTCGATCACCTGCACGTTTCGTCTCCTTTCCAGACAGAGTATTGTAGCCGGGTCCGCTGTGCCGGTCCAACCAATGGTGCAGGCCAACGGCGTTGCCCGTCCCCTTGAGCTTTCACAGCTCAGCGAGGTTGCTGTCGTCGAGGCACTCCAGTACGATCAGTCGACCGATGGAGCTCCTCATCGCACCGGGACGTGTGCGAATGTTTCTTTCGCACCTTGGCGCCGCTGGCCGCCTCGCTGGAGCTGCCGCCATTGGTCTCTTCCGGCTCCCCATCGACTGGCGGGAGATCCTCCGACAGCTCGACCGCATCGGCGTAGGATCGGTCAATCTGACCAACATCACCGCGCTGTTTACCGGGATGGTGCTCGCGCTCCAGCTCGCCTACACGCTGGCTGCTTTTGGCGCCAAGCTGTACATCGGCGAGGTCGTCGCGATGGCACTCGTTCGCGAGCTCGGACCCGTGCTCACGGCTCTCATGGTTGGCGGCCGAGTTGGCTCCGGCATCGCCGCCGAGATTGGCACCATGACGGTCACCGAACAGGTCGATGCAATTCGCTCCATGGGTTCCGATCCGATCCGCAAGCTCGTCGTTCCGAGGTTATGGGCGACCCTCATTGCATTACCTCTGCTGACGATCATTGCGACCGGACTCGGTATCTTTGGTGGCATGTTGATCGCGGTCTTCCAGGAGGGACTCACACCCACGTTTTACTTGCAGCACGCGTTCCGTCTGCTCACCTTCCGTGATCTCGCCTCCGGCCTCGGCAAGACGTTCTTCTTCGCCTATGCCATCGCCATCATCGGCTGTCACAACGGCCTGCGCACCACAGGTGGCGCGGATGGGGTCGGGCGAGCGACCACCTCCACGGTCTACGCAAGCGCCATCAGCGTTCTCGTCGCGGACTTCTTCCTGACAAAGCTGTTCTTGAGCCTATGAGCAGCGCGCCTGTCATCCGCTTCGATGAGGTGAGCAAGCAGTTCGGCTCGAGACCCGTGCTCGCTGGCGTCAGCCTCGAAGTCCTTGAGCGCGAGACGGTCGCCATCCTCGGTGGATCCGGTTCAGGAAAGTCCGTCACGCTCAAGCACGTGAACGGTCTCCTCAAGCCCGATGCAGGCACGATCACGACCCTCGGAATGGAGGTCTCCTCCATGCGCGAAAAGGACCTGCAAGCGGTACGTGGGCGTGTCAGCTACCTCTTCCAGCAGGGTGCCCTGTTCGATTCCATGAGCGTGTTCGACAACATCAGCTACCCACTGGAGGAGCACGAGCCCGATATGGACCCGGACGCCATCGCCGATCGCGTTGCCGAGCTTCTCGATACGGTCCAGCTACCGGATACACAGGCGCTCTATCCAGCGGAGCTTTCCGGCGGCATGCGAAAGCGGGTCGCCCTCGCTCGCGCTCTCGCCCGACAGCCCGAGATCATCCTGTACGACGAACCAACCACGGGCCTGGATCCTGTGACCGGTGAAGCAATCGGGGATCTGATTGTCCAGCTCAACTCACGGTACGGCGTGACCTCGTTGGTTGTCACCCACGACATTCCGCTCGTCGAACGGGTCGCACAGAGGGTCCTCTTCCTCAGCGAAGGTCGGTTCACCTTTTCCGGCGACCTCGAGGCGGCCCGATCCGACGGTCCGGAGCTTCTCCAGCAGTTCCTACGCGCTGGAGGAGCGAGAGGAGGTCCGTGACATGCCAGGCCAACGCTCCAATATTCGCGTAGGGCTCTTCGTCTTTGTCGCTCTTGTCATTCTCGCGCTGACCGTGCTGGCAATCGGCAAGCGGCAACAGCTCTTCCAAAAGCACAACCGGTACTACAGCACGTTCACCAACGTCCGTGGTCTGCAAGAGGGGGCTCCGGTCAACCTCAATGGTGTCAAGGTCGGGTTTGTCGAGGACGTCTCGCTTCCAACCGATCCATCCGAGGTCGAGACCCGAGTGGAGTTTCGAGTCGACTCCAACTACGCGCAGCGGATCCGTGAAGACACACGAGCCACGATTCAGACCATCGGTCTGCTCGGCGACAAGTACGTGGAGCTGACAGGAGGATCGCTCGACGTGCCGCCTGCCAAGCCTGGTGGTCCAGTGCCGGGGCACGACCCCGCCCAGCTTCAGGAGTTCATCGCAGGCGGCGAGGACGTGATGGAGAACCTGCTGGCGATCTCGTCCAGCCTGCGTGTCATTCTCCAGCGTGTCGAGGCTGGGGAAGGGATCTTTGGGCAGCTCACAAAGGACCCGGATGACGGTGAGCGACTTTCCGAGACTGTCCGGGACACGGTCGAGACGATGCAACGGATCGCTCATCGGATCGACCGTGGAGAGGGGTTATTGGGACGCCTGGTCAGCGACGACGCGGCGGGCGCCGCAATCGTGCGCAACCTCGCCGTGACCGCTTCAGCCGCGCGAGAGGTCGCCAGCACGGTCGCCGACGACGTCACCAGCGGGAGCGGCGCCTGGGCCACGCTCTTCCGCGATCCGGAAGCGCGCGAGCTCATCACGGAGAGCATCGAGGCACTCAACCAGGGCTCGCGAGCTCTCGCTACTGTCGCGACCGAGCTGTCTGCCGGTAGCGGCACGATTCCCCGCTTGATGGCAGATGAGGGATATGCGGATCAGTTCCTCGACGACCTCGCAGATCTGGTGGAGAGCTTGCGCAGAATCACCGCAGCGCTGGACGATGGTACTGGTACAGCGGGAGCGTTCCTCCACGACCCCCAGCTGTACCGCGACCTGGAGAACGTTGTTCGCGGCGTCAAGCGCTCCCGGATCTTGTCGTGGTTCATCCGGAACCGCCGGCAATCGGGAGAGGAGCATCAGCACGAGCAGACTGAGGAACGGTTGGAGGCTGCGCCAACCGATGGAGAGTAGCACTATGTCGAAGAAGAACGGACATCGCTCGACTCCCAGCCAATCGCGGCCGCGCGGCCGCAAGTACACCGCCGGGGAGCTCTTCATGGCGGGTCTTGGGCTCCTGCTCCTGATCCTCATGGTTGGCGTCCTCGCCAGCGCACTTGTTGGTGGATCGTAGCGACCGGAACCCGAGGATCAGGGCGCTGATCCGGCAACCGGCCGATCGGTCAACCATCCACAGCAGCTCCGGGCGATCCGCATCTCAGAGGATCAGCATCGCGTCGCCATACGAGTAGAAGCGGTATCCCGTCTCAACCGCTTCCTGGTATGCCGCAAGAACGTGCTCGCGACCTGCAAAGGCGCTCACCAGCATCAGTAGTGTGGACCGCGGGAGATGGAAGTTCGTGAGCAATGCGCCAGTTCCGCGGAAATGGAAACCAGGCGCGATGAACAGATCCGTCACGCCAGATCCGGGTTCCACACGCTCCCGCCGCTGGAGCACGGCCTCCAGAGTTCGCACCGTCGTGGTCCCCACACACACGATCCGCCTCCCCTCTCGAAGCGCCGCGTTCAGCCGCTGAGCAGCAGGCGCGGTGATACTGAAGCGCTCGGAGTGCATCGTGTGCTTCCTGGGGTCATCGGTCTCCACCGGCCGGAATGTACCTGGCCCAACATGCAAGGTGACCGCAACAACCTCCGCGCCCTGCCCCCGCACGCGATCGAGGAGCTCTTCGGTGAGATGGAGACCGGCGGTGGGCGCTGCGACCGCTCCGGGCTCGCGAGCGTACACCGTCTGATACCGCTCCCTGTCCGAAGGCAACGCACCATCGGGCCTGCGAATGTAGGGTGGCAGTGGTGGCGAGCCGAGGTGTTCCAACCTGTCAAGATCGAGGGGCGGATTGCAACGGATGGTCCACTCGCCGCGACCAACCCGGCCTTCCACCACCACTGCACCGCCATCGGCAAGCACCAGCTCCTCGCCCACTCTCACCTTTGCAGAGGGCCGCAGCAAGGTTCGCCAATGCGTATCGGACACCGCTTGGAGC
Source organism: uncultured Thermoanaerobaculia bacterium (assembly GCA_964512045.1). Lineage (GTDB taxonomy): Bacteria > Acidobacteriota > Thermoanaerobaculia > Thermoanaerobaculales > Sulfomarinibacteraceae > CAZEJK01. Next base: position 8,177 of record CAZEJK010000013.1, on the reverse strand, counting down.
AGCAGCAGCTCGAAGCGCCGACCCGTCGACCGCGCTGCAGTCAGTCGGGCCGGAATCACCTCCGTGTCGTTCACGAGGAGCAGGTCGCCGGCCTTCAGGAGGTCGACCACGTCTGAGATCACACGGTGCTCAACCGCACCGGAGTTCCGCCGCAACACGAGCATCCGGGACCGACCACGCTCCACCGCTGTCTGGGCGATCCGCTCTGGCGGTAGCTCGTAGGAGAAGTCCTCGGTTCGCACGCCGAGATCCTACACTGCCATCCACCGGCTCGACTACACTGAGTTTCATGAGCCGACACACATCTCCTGGCTCGCGAACGCGCCGGCTCGGCGGCTGGGGATACACGGACGCATCCTTCCCACCCTCCGAGGAGATGCTGGCCTGGCTTTCAGAACGTCTCGGTCCATTCCCGGCAGGCATTCCGACCCTGGAGACCCTCCCGGAGGTGGAGGCGCCGCGACCGATGCCCGCGATCTCCGGCCGTCTCAGTACAGAGCCCCGTCACCGGCTCGAGCATGCGCTCGGCCAAGGCCTCCCGGATCTCGTCCGCTGGCGCTCGGGCGCACGGATCCGAGCACCTGATGCCGTCTACTGGCCCTCCTCGACAGAGGAGGTGGAGCATGTGCTCAAGGTCTGCGCTCGCGAACGGATCCGCGTCATTCCATGGGGCGGCGGCACCTCGGTCACCGGGGGGGTCAACGTACCGAAGCATGACGTGCCGGTGCTCAGCCTCGATCTCGGCATCCTGAACGCCCTCGAGAAGATCGATGACGTCTCGGGGCTGGCAACGCTCGGCGCCGGCGCCTCCGGGCCGATGTTGGAGAAAGCGCTCGCCGACCACGGTTTCACCCTTGGCCACTTCCCACAGTCGTGGGAGCTGGCCACACTGGGCGGTTGGATTGTAACGCGCTCGTCAGGTCAGGAGTCCGCCGGGTACGGCAGGATCGAAGACATGGTGGCCGGTGTCGAGCTCGTCGCACCTGCCGGGCGGCTGACAGTACCTCCCCTGCCTGCATCTGCCGCTGGGCCGGACTTGCGCCACCTCGTGCTCGGCAGCGAGGGTCGTCTGGGAGTGGTCACAAAGGCCACCGTACGCGTTCGTCGTCGACCGACACACACGATCGTTGAGGCTCTTCTGTTTCCCGACTGGAGCAGCGGAGCCGATGCGGCGCGACGGTTGGCCCAATCCGGAATCCCCATAGGGATACTGCGTCTCTCCGACGAGCCTGAGACGGAGGTTGCCATGTCCGTCGGCCTCGGGCACTCGCACCTGGCGCCATTGATCCGAAAGTGGCTTACCTTTCGTGGAGTCGCCTCCGGCTGTCTGATGCTCCTCGGTGCAAGCGGAGAGAGGGAGCTCGTCGTCACCACCCTGCGCGAAGCCAGGTCGATTCTTGCGCCCCACGGCGCAGTTCGCCTCGGTCGCGGGCCTGGTCGGAAGTGGCGTGCAGACCGTTTTCGGCATCCCTATCTGCGCGACGGGCTCTTGAGCCACGGCATCGCCACCGACACCCTCGAGACGGCGGCGCCGTGGTCGCGTCTCGATCTGGTTCGCGATGCCGTTCGAGGCTCCCTGACAACCGCCCTCGCCCCCGGTGAGACCACTGCAGTCCTGTGCCATGTCTCGCACCCGTACCGCGATGGCGCATCGCTGTACTTCACCTTCTTCTTCCGATGTGGCTCCACCTGCGTTGACACGATCGAGCGCTGGGCTCGCCTCAAGCGAGCCGCAACCCGAGCCATCGTCGAGGCAGGCGCCGCACTGTCCCATCATCACGGCGTCGGTGTCTGGCACGCCCCATGGCTCGTCCACGAGACCGGCGAAGACGGACACCGGATGCTCGCCACGGCAGCCGGCCAGATGGATCCAGATGGAATCCTGAACCCCACCGTGCTGCTCGATCCGACCGATCGATTGGAGGAGATGTAGCGTGTTTGATCCAACCTGGCGCCAACGGGCCCTTGCCTCGGCCAGTGACCCGTTCGACCTGATCGTCATCGGCGGAGGCATCACCGGCTGCGGGATCTTCCTGGATGCGGCGCAACGAGGCCTCCGCGTGCTGCTCCTCGAACGTGATGACATCGCGTCGGGCACCTCCTCCAGATCGTCGAAGCTGATTCACGGAGGGCTGCGGTACCTCAAGCAGATGCAGTTTCGGATCACCCGGCTGGCATGCCGAGAGCGGGACCGGATGCTGTCGTTGAGCCCCCACCTCATCCGACCGGTGCAGTTCCTCTACCCCGCCTATCACGGCGACCAGCTCCCGGGCTGGCAAGTGGACCTGGGCTTGTGGATGTACGATCAACTCACCAGCCGACCCCAACGCCACACCCGAGTGAGCATGGACGAGCTGCGCACCCTGGCCCCTGGCTTACCGACAGACCAGCTGGATCGGGCACTGGCCTACTGGGACGCCAAGGCTGACGATGCCCAGGTCACCCTGGCCGCGGCTGCAACGGGCTGCGCGTACGGCGGCCACGTACTCACCAGGGCGCGCGTCGCCGAAGCGATCCGGGACTCCCACGGACGTGTCACAGGCTGCGTTGCAGAGGACCTCGTCAACAAAACCGTGTTGCGACTCACTGCTCATGTGACCGTCAACGCCTCCGGCGTGTGGACCGACGAGATCCGACGTGTCTTCGGTTTCCAAGATCGTCACTTGCGCCCATCCAGAGGCTCGCATCTCGTCCTGCCCGCGAACCACATACCGCTTCAAGCCGCGTGCACGGTTCCGTCACCGGATGACGGCCGCCCCGTGTTCCTCATCCCGCACAGCGAGGGTACACTCGTCGGCACCACCGACCTCTACCACAACGAAGATCTCGATGACCCGCGCCCATCGCGAACAGAGGTCGACTACCTCTTGCGGACGCTGAACGCCGCGTTCCCTTCAACTCTCACGAGCCTGGAGCACGTACGAGGCGCCTTCGCCGGTCTCCGGCCGATCCTCGACACGTACGCTGACGACCCGTCGGAAGCCAGCCGCGAAGAGGACATCTGGTACGAGAACGGACTTCTCTCCGTGGCCGGCGGCAAGCTCACCACCTGGAGAACCACCGCTGAAGAGGCCGTAGATGCTGTCATCGAGCGGCTCCCGGAGAGCCGCGCTCGCCACACGGAACCGTGCGCAACCAAGGGGACGCCGCTGGACGGCCTTGCCCCTCATGACCTCAACGAGCGGCTGACGATCGTGCACGGTCTCCAGCCCGAGGTTGCGGAGGGAATGGCCCGCCGCCTCGGAAACCTGGCCTGGACGGCCTGCACACTGATCACCCGTCAGCGCGACCTCCAACCTCTTGACGACCACGTGGACGTCACGGCGGCAGAGATCCGCGCTCACCTTCGGTACGCGGCGGTGGTGCACCTCGAGGACTTGCTGTTGCGCCGCGTGCGCCTGGGCCTCTGGGATCCGGCTGCAGCCGTCGCGCTGCTCCCGCGTCTGCGGCCGCTTCTCAGAGCAGAGATGGGCTGGAAATCCGCACGTATCACCGCCGAAGAGGAACGCTTCATCGATCAGCTTCAAGGGTGGACCGTGAAAGGTATCCGCGAGATCGAACACTCGCCAGGCGCAGCATCGTAGCGCGTGCCGGTCGCATCAAGGTGGAGACTGCATGGTTGGCCAGAGCCCCACCCCTGGGCTCGGCCATTACCGATCGGGCACCACACTACAGCCAAGCTCATCGTACATTCTGCCCAGCTGCGGGTTCACCATATCCACCTGATGACGCAGCGCAGCCGCGCCGTCATCGGCTCCAAGGGCACGCAGCACGGCCGCCATCTGCAGACGGTTACATAGCTTCATCCGTCCTTCAGCCGCCATGTACGTCAGTCGCTTATCGACCGCGTGCATCAACGACACCGCACCGGCCAGGTCATCATCCGCAGAGCTGCTGAGAGCCCGCAGGTACATCACGCCGGGATGGGACGAGGAGCCACCCTCCACGGCGCTCCACTTCTCCTGATAGCCGCCCGCCAGTTGTCCCTCGAGGCGACGCGCGACCTCGAGCTTTCCGACCTTGCAGGCCACGAGGTGGACACTGCGGAGCAGACTGCCCCTTGGTTCCATCGCGCTTGGAAGATCGTTCTCGATGTACGTCCACGCCTCGCGCCAGCCTCCCTCGCCGATTCGTCGCCAGAGCTCGACGAACGCGCTGTGCTGAGCGATCCACGCCTCCGGATACCCCTCAACAGCGCGCATCCGCTCCACAGCCGCCATCGCCTCTTCGAACCTCCCTTGCTCCACGGCAGCCATCATCAGGTGCTCGTACGAGGCGGTGAAGTCCGGTCGAGTCGCCAGGGCCCGCTCAAAGCTTGCCTGGGCCTCCTCGTACCGACCGGTTACGAGGTACAGCTCGCCCAGCGAGTCGTGCGGGTTCGCCTGCTCGGGGGCCAGGAAACGGTAGGTCAGGAGCATCTCCTCGGACTCGGCAAACCGCCCCTGACTCATGCTCAGGTATCCGAGGTTATTGTACGCGACTGCGTTGTTCGGATCGGCCTCGATCAGCTGTCTGGCGATCTCCTCGGCCTGCTCCAGCTCGTCCCGCTTCCAGTGGTAGTCCAGCTTTGCGTTGAGCGCGAACGGATCGTGCGGATGGGTCTCCAGGTAGGCATCGGCAATCGCAACGGCATCCTCTGGGCTACGTTGCAGCGCCACATGAAAGCGGATGAGAAAACGCTCCCGATCCGTGACAGCGCTCAGGTCAGCTCGGCTCAGCTCCTCCATGACGTTCGCACCGAGGCCGTGGTCGGCTCCCATCATCGCGCTGTTCTGGTACGCGAACAGCTTGGCCACCAGAAACTCGGGGTCGACCTCCACTGCCTTGCGAAAGTGCTCTGCTGCATCACGCCGATACATCTTCATCAGATCTTCGAGACCGGCCTCGAACTGCTGCAGCGCTTCGGCCTGGTCCGTCGTCCACGACGGTCCACGCTGCATTGCCAGCAGCGAAAAGGCGCCCACCAACACCGCCAGTGCCACAGCCGCTGCCCAGTAGCGCCGCATCATGCCACCTCGTCTTCCACGCGAGCCAACGCGATCAGGGTCACGTCGTCATACGGATGCTCACCGTGGGTGAAGTCTCGAATTGCTTCCATGACCCTGTGCACGGCGAGCTGAGGGTCGCTCTGGCAGCCCGCCAGTACCGATTCCAACCGAGCTTGACCGAAGAACTCTCCGCTCGGAGAGCGTGCCTCGATCACACCATCAGAGTACGCAAGAACCACGTCTCCGGTTTCAACTTCAACAACCCGCGAGGCATATCCGGTCTCACGCATTGCGCCCACGGGAATCCGGTGGGTCGACAGTGGCAGCTCCTCCACCGCTCCACTGGTCCGCACGTGCAGGAGTGGCGGTTGACCGGCAATCAGATATCTGAGCGTACCGGCGCCCGCAACGCAGTGCAGATAGCCGAGTGAGATAAAGCGACGCTTCTGCAGAGCGTACAGCCGGCGGTTGGCGAGCTCGAAGAGCTCCTCCGGGTCACGGTAGCTAATGGCCAGCGACTGCAGCACCTCATGGGCTGCCATCATCAGCAATGCACCGGGTACCGACTTGCCTGACACGTCTCCGAACACGATTGCCGGGGTCTGCCCGTCCGGCCCTGTCAGCTCGGCATAGAAGTCACCACCAACCTGGCGTGCGGGCTGACACAGAGCCGCCACCGACCAGCCTCGCGGCGTTGTCAGCGATGACGGGAGCAGAGACGCCTGGATCGATGCGGCGATCTCCATCTCCCGCTCCAGCTCCGCCTGACGCGTTCGCTCTTCCAACAGCAGGCTGGTCTCCAACGCCATCGCTGCCTGATGGAGAAGGCTGCGGAGCAGGCTCAGCTCCTCCGGCTCGAACGACATCTGCGATGTCTTGCCCGATAGCATCACCAGACCGATCCGCCGTCGCGGCGACGCGAGATGGCCCACCACCTCCACTCCCGCGTCCTCGAGAGATCGCTTCACGGCGCCGAGCTCTACCGACACTGCTTCCAGCGACCCGAGCTGATCCACTTGGACCAGACCGCCCGAGCGGCGGAGGTGCTCGTGCAGGAAGCCGAGAATCGGCACCGACTCGGGCAGCGAGCCCGGCCCCTCTACCCGCACCAACCGCTGTCCTCGCACGAGATACAGCGCAGCGAAGTGCAGGCCGAGGATCTCCGGCAACCGCTCCACCAGCGAACGGACAACCGTCGCCAGATCCACATGTGCCCCAAACGCCTCGCCCAGCTCAACCATCGCTCGCTGCAGCCGAGACCGCTCCGCGAAGAAGAAGCGATCCACAGGTCCCTGGATTCGATGCCGCAGCGGTTCGAAGAGCAGCACGATCGCGAGCGCCAGGATGAACGGAAAGTACCTCGAGTCCACGACCGGAGTCCCTCGAAACAGCACGTGCACCGAGGCGATGCCGAGGGCGTATAGAGCCGTGACGACAGCAGTGGTCGCTGTGTACAGCAGGCTCTTGCGCAAGATCACCCGGATCTCCAGGAGTTGGAAGCGAACGATCGCATAGGCGAACGTCAGCGGCACGAGCGCCAGTGGCACGACACCGTAGATGATGAACCGCTCGGTGTGGAGGAACGACGGAAACGCCACGGCGAGTATCAGGAACGGGACGATCCCGAATACCGCGCCAATCAGCACGAGGCCGGCGCCTCGTCGCTGACGGGGCTCGTCGAGTCGACTCGCGTTCGTCGCCAGTGCCGCGAGCCCCAGCACCATGTAGACGGCCATCAGCCACCAGTTCGCAAGCGGCGCACCGCTGATCAGCGGCACCCCAGTTCCTCCACGCTGATAGACCATCGCACTTGCTGCATACACCAGCAGCGGAACGACGTACAGGAAAGCCAGGCGCCGCGGGCTTGCCGGCCAGGCGAGAGCGCGCTGAACCCAGCGGACCGGAATGGACTCCCAGACGGGACGGGGAAAGATCAAGAAGAAGTGCAGGAACGTCGGCGGCATGAACAGCAACGCCGCAGTCCCCGTGGTCAGCACGAACGTGTCGACCCAGGAGTACGACGCGGGCCGAAGGCGACACACCAGGAACAGCAGGAACAGGGTGCACAGCATGAAAAACACCTGTGCTGCTGGCAGGTGGCGCTGGCGAAGCACCACGAATACCCCGACAAAGAAGAACAGAAAGCCCAGGGCGCTGGCAACCAGGTAGGTGGAGTCGCCGATTCGCCGGGGGCCGAGCTCCACGGCGACCTCGTGAAGGCCCCTGTCACTGCGGACCAAGTACGAGACAGAATCACCGATCCTGTGGCGGTTCAGGATCTCCTGCGCCTCTGCAGGGGCACGGATCGCAGTCGCGTCGATTCCGAGAATCGTGTCCCCCGAGTGGATCCCTGCCCGCGCGGCACCCGAGCTGCGCACGACCTGTCGGACGGTCAACGAGCCTGGTGTATCCGCCTCGAGATAGACGCCGTCGAAGGGACGGGGAACGAACATGTCCACGATCGACAGCCCGGCCACGAGAAAGGCCAAAGCCCCGACGGTCAGGAGCACCACGAAGAACCGACTGCTCTGCATCTCTCCTCTCACGCCCCGAGTCTCGATCGATCGAGGCCACGGCCAGCATAGTTCAAGAGCATCGTATGGGTCGAGTGCCGCCGACCGGCACGCTGTTGACTCAGCGCGACCCGCCCGACACGATGTGTTTCATTCGGCGGGTGCACGTTCCTGGATACGAACGGTTGGGGACCGGTGTCGTGACAGCCCATCTCATCCTGACAGCCGTGGGACCGATATTGACTGTGCGCACCAGAGAGGGGGTTGATGCCCCCGAGAGTTGCGCGGTGTTGCGCCAGAGGGGTCTCCACAAGCCCATCGTTTTCGAAATTTCTCTCGAGACGTCTCTGTAGCGTACCGTGAGCCGTCCGAGGCATTCTGTGAAGAGATCGAACCGGATCTTTTGAACCTCCTCGGCATGAAGATCCAACGCGGCCGCGGGCCGCAACCGAAGTAATGCTCCGAAGGTGCCGGTCCCGCGCCCGCGTAGCTCTAAGGTATTAGACGTTAGCAGTTAGCTCCCCCGCCCACCCATCTGCCCTTGCAGCGAGCGTTTCCCGTACCCGTCGATGCCTGAAGCTTGCAGAGCAGACTACCGGGAGGGCGGGCGGCATTGAGAACTGAGAACTGATCGTTGGTGGATATCCCCCCAGGTCTCGAAGGAGGAGACATGGGA
>CAZEJK010000012.1:383-47464 GCA_964512045.1 uncultured Thermoanaerobaculia bacterium | reverse complement strand
ATCTTCGAGAGCTCAAAGCGAAGGCGTGAGTTGAGTTCTAAATTGTGAATTCTCAGTGCTTAATGCCGCCCGCCCTCCCGGCAGCCTGCTCTGTAAGCTTGCGGTATCGAAGGGTGATTGGGCGCTTGCAGCAAGGGCAGATGGGGAGGTGGGGAAGCGAATACCCAACGTCGAAGACCTTGCTGCTGCGCGGCCGTGTGACCGACACGCTTGAAGCTCTGGTTTGGTTACGGCCCGCGGCCGCGTTGGAGTTGAATGAGCGGGTCTCATTCGCCCCGAAAGGCGAATGAGCCCGCTGTTTTCGCATTGGATTTAGCTGTGCGGGGCGTCCGGAGTTTGCAGCTTCTCCGTGAGGTAGGAGTGAATCCCCTGCGCAGCGGTCTTGCCGGCGCCCATCGCCAGGATCACGGTTGCGGCGCCGGTGACGATGTCGCCTCCTGCAAACACTCCCGGGATCGAGGTCTCTCCAGTCTCTTCATCGACGACGATGTTGCCCCAGCGGTTCAGCTCGAGATCCGGCGTGCTCTGGGTCAGGAGCGGGTTGGCTCCCTGGCCGATCGCCATGATCAGGGTCTCCACCGGAATGATGTACTCCGAGCCTTCGATCGGGACGGGCCGCCTCCGGCCGGAGGCGTCCGGCTCGCCGAGCTCCATCTGGATCACCTTGGCCGCAGTAACGTACCCGTCCTCGTTGCCGATGATCTCTACCGGTGAGTTGAGCCAGCGGAAATCAATCCCCTCCTCCTCCGCGTGCTCGAGCTCCTCGAGCCTCGCCGGGGACTCGTTGCGAGTGCGTCGATACAGGCAGGTGACGTTCTTGGCGCCCAGTCGGAGCGCAGTGCGCAGGCAGTCCATCGCCACGTTACCGGAGCCGACGACAGCCACGTTGTCGCCCAGCAGAACCGGTGTATCGGCATTGGGGAAGTCATACCCCTTCATGAGGTTGACGCGCGTCAGGAACTCGTTGGCCGAGTACACGCCGATCAGGTTCTCGCCGGGGATGTTCATGAAGTAGGGAAGGCCGGCGCCGGTTCCGATGAACAGAGCGTGGTAGCCGTACTCCGGACCGAGGAGCTCGGGAACCGTGGCGCTGCGGCCGACGACGAAGTTGCACTGGATGTCCACGCCCATCTGCTTCAGGTTGTCGATCTCCCACTCGACGATGTCTTTCGGCAGGCGGAACTCGGGGATGCCGTACATCAGGACTCCGCCGGGCTTGTGCAGGGCCTCGAAGATGGTGACCTTGTGCCCGCGCTGTGCCAGGTCGGCGGCGCACGCCAGGCCCGCAGGACCCGAGCCGATGATGCCAACCTTGAAGCCCGTCGGCGGAGCACACTCCGGCATCTCCACCTCGCCGCTGAGCCGCTCCCAGTCGGCGACGTACCGCTCGAGCCGGCCGATCGCGCACGACTCCCCTTTGTTGGCAATGACGCAGACCTTCTCGCACTGGTCCTCTTGGGGACACACTCGACCGCAGATCGCTGGCAGAGAGTTGTCCTTCTTGATGACCGCCAGCGCCGCCTTGAAGTCGCGTTCGCTGATCTTCTCGATGAACAGGGGAATATCGATTCCGACCGGACAGCCATCGATGCACTTCGGCTTCTTGCATCGCAGACATCGGTCGGCCTCGCGCAGAGCCTGGTCCACCTCGAAGCCGAGCGCGACCTCGGAGAAGTTGGTGATCCGGTCGCTAGGTTCCTGCGCCGGCATCGGCTGGCGGGGGATCTTCATACGTTCCTTCGGAGAAAGGTCTTGACTCATCACTCGACCTCCGCGTTGTGCGTCGCCCGGCAGGCGTGCTCGCGCTCCTTCAGATACCGCTCGAGCGCGATCTTCTCGTGGTCCTTGTAGATCCCAAGGCGCTTCATCATCAGGTCGAAGTCCACCTGGTGGGCGTCGAACTCCGGTCCGTCGACGCAGACGAACTTGCTCTTGCCGCCTACGGTGACACGACAGCCGCCGCACATCCCAGTCCCGTCGACCATGATGGTATTCAGGGAGGCCACTGTTGGAATCTCGAGAGGCCGTGTCTGCTCAGCGACGGCTTTCATCATGATTGCCGGACCGATGGCGAAGATGATGTCAGGGTGGCCGTGCTCGCTGAAGAAGCTGCCGAGAGCGTCGGTCACGAGCCCCTGACGACCGAACGAGCCATCATCGGTCGTGTAGATCATCTCGTCGGCGATGCTGGCCATCTCGTCGCGCAGGATGACCAGCTCCTTGGTACGACCGCCGAGGATCGCGATGACCCTGTTGCCGGCCTCTTTGAGTGCTCGGGCAATCGGCAGGAGAGGGGCGATCCCCGCGCCCCCGCCAACGCACACCGCCGTGCCCCAGCTCTCAATGTGGGTCGGCGTGCCGAGCGGCCCGAGGACCTGGATGTCTGATCCGGGCGTCAGTGTGGACATCTCCATGGTGGTCTTCCCGACCTCCTGGACAACCAGGGTGATGGTGCCTGCCTCCGGATCCGACCCCGCGATGGTCAGCGGGATCCGCTCTCCCCCTTCGTGCAGCAAGACCATGACAAACTGGCCCGCTTGATGCTTGCGGGCGATCTGCGGCGTCTCGACCACGTAGCGGTGAAACCCTGGTGCAATCGCTTCGTTGCTGACAATCTTGGCCACCGAGCGCTTCCTCCGATTCCTCAATGTTGATGGGCGCTTCGAGCCTCCAGGGCACGCCTCGGGTCGGCGCCGCCCCCATCACCCGACTCAGTGCGGCAATGTAGCCGACTCACCTCGGATAATCAAGTTGGCATCTGGTTATACAGCGAACGTCTGCTATACTCTGGCGGCCCGATGCAGACGACCAGACGGGTGACGGAGGCAGTATGGAGCTCAGCTCGGTCGATCAGATCTTGGAACTCGCGATTCAGCAGGAGCAGGCGGCGTACGAGATGTACCAGAAGCTGTCGGAGCAGGCAGCCAACGAGTCTGCGCGGAGGGCGTTCCTCGACTTTGCCAACGAGGAGCTCGGTCACAAGGCGAAGCTCGAGCGGATCCGTGCGGGGAAGCTGCCGGCGCTCGTACCTGAGAAGGTGACCGACCTGCGGCTGGCGGAGATGGTCACCGTTCCGCAGGCGGACGAGGCGTTGGACTATCCGCAGGCGCTGATCGTGGCGATGAAGGCCGAGCAGAAGGCCCACGATCTCTACATGGGGCTGGCTGCGGCGACGGAGGATGCGGCGCTGGCGGAGACGCTGCGCGGTCTGGCTCAGGAAGAGCTCAAGCACAAGCTGCGGTTCGAAAGCGAGTACGACGAGGTCGTGCTCGAGGGGAACTGAGACTCGCGTCGGCCTGACCTGGATGATCGGCAGGAACGCTGAGGGCGCCGTGAAGCTCGCTAGCTCCTCGCGTCCGAGGCGGTCGCGCGTCTGGGTTGCGTGCTGCTCTGGCTCAACAGGAGCGAGGTCAAAGCTGTCTGGAGCTGGTAGAGCCGCAGGGGTTTCGAGAGCACGTGCGGGATCTCTGCGGCGCCGAGCCGTCGGCGGATGAGCTCGGGCGGGTGACCGGAGACGATCGCCACAGGGACCTCCGGACGATGCTCGCGAATCCGTGCGAGGGTAGTGACGCCATCCATGTCAGGCATGGCGTAGTCGAGCAGGATGCAGTCGATCCCGGCGTGGTCGCGCACCGCCGCGATCGCCGAGTGGCCGCCGTCGGCCGCGATCACCGTGCAACCGAGTCGTTCCAAGAGGCTGACGAAGCTCGTCCGAACCGCCGGGTCGTCGTCGACGACCAGCACGGTGGCTTCGTTCAGACTCGTGCGTTCAGTGTGCACCGGCCATGCTGCCGGCTGACTGCTGTCATCAGCGTTCCCCGTTCTCAGGCGATGGTTTGCCACGGCCGCGAGCCGCTGGGCGGTGCGCTCGATCTCGTCGATCCAGCGGTGCGGGGAGACGCCGCGCTGGAGCTCGACACGGATCAGCTCGGCGCTGGCAGTGATGGACATGAGCAGGTTATTGATGTCATGGGCGAGCTGCGCGAGCTGCTCTCCGTCTGGTGCTGTGGTGGTGTCTCTCGAACCACTGGTACTCGTGTCGGCGCGGGCGGCTACGGCCTCGGCGGCGAGGTGACGGAGGTGGAGCGTCAGGCTGATACGGCGATCACTGAGACCCAGCTTGCGGCGGATGTTGTAGCGGTGGTAGGTGACCGCATGGTTCGTGATGCCGAGACGCCGTGCAATCTCGGAGGACGTATGGCCGCCGGAGACCAGCATGGCGACCTCCACCTCCCTCGGCGTGAGCTTCCAGGTTGGCGACGACAGGAGATCTCCGAGGTGTGGGCTGGTGGAGGGTCCGGTACTGCCGGTCTGCTCGCAGTCAGTGATGTCGAGCGCAACGACCATTAGCACTTCAGTGCCGTCGACGGTGAGTGCCTGAGACGACCAGCGGGTCAGGAGGACTGTCTCGTCCTTGCGGTGCAACCGTGCGACGCCAGCCCCTCGGGCTGTGAGATCGCTCAAAAACCTGCGCCGGTCCATTGACGAGCACCACAGGCCGAGATCCACTGCCGTGCGGCCCGCGAGGAGCTCGGCGGACCAGCCACACAGCTCACTGAATCGTGCGTTGACCATGAGGTACTCGCCGGTCGCGGCGCTGACGACCACCGCAGCCGCGGGAACGGCGTCGACGATCGACTGCAGGGACTGCCGATCGACCACGGGGATCGAGCTCGAGTCCGTCATGCGCAGGCCACACCGCGTGGTGACGGTGTTCGACACCAGCAACGACCACTGTCATTCTGGCTGTCATGACCTCGAGTAGCCATCAACTTTATCCTTGCTGCTGCTGTTGCCTTCTCGCAGCTTCTTCACAAAATACTAGTTGATCGCGCGCTCAATGTGCAATACAGAGGAACTATAGCAATTTTGTGATCACAAGACAACAGAGGTAAACGTCATTGCTGAAGTGTTGTCCAGTTAGAGCTGCCGGTCCCGCGCCCGCGTAGGTGTAAGGTCTTAGGGGTTAGGTATTGGCTCGCCCGCCCACCCAGTCTCACTCGCAGAACCGACGACGCCGCAGCCCGGCTCCGGGACCGGGGGCAGGCTGCGGCCGCGCCGTCTACCGCCCGGACTCGTCCCGTTGTCGGGCGTTTGTGGCCTGCTCGACAACCTGTTCACCGGCTTGGCGGAAGGCCCGCGCCACGCCCCCGACACCGAGCTTGACACCGCCGAAGACCCTCGAGACGACCAGGACTCCCTCCAGGTCGTACCGTTCGAGGATCGACAGCAAGACTCGGCCCGGATGGCCCACCTCACCGTCGTCACGGCTTTGCACCTCGATGTGGCCGTCGCCGCGTCGTGCGCGCCACGCCCAGCAGTGGTGCCGCGCCGTACGCAGCTTGCCGGTGGCGCGGCTGGAAACGAGCTCTGCGGCAGCTTTGGCGGTCGCGGCGGGCGCAACCGTTGCGAAGAGCTTCGAGCGCTGGACTGTCAGACGCCCGTGCACGGCCTCGCGAACGCGCATCAAATCCCGTCGTGCAGGTAGCCGATGAGACCGGCGAGGTCGCCGGAGTCGACTGTGCCAGAGAGGTTCACGTCGCTCGCTGCGAAGCCGGTGCCGCAGTCCTGCGAGGCGCCGAACAGAACAGCTGTAAGGTCGAGCAGGCTGGATGGCGAGATAGAGCCATCGCAGCCCGCCTCGCCGGTGCCGACGGCGCCGGATGGCGTCCCACACACAACGCTTGCGTTGCTGTCCATGTTGTCGTAGCCGTCCTGCGCCCGTACACCGAAGCAGTGCATCGTCCCAGGAAGGATGCCCATGACGGTTGTGTCGGTCTGTTCGGTCACCAGGATCGGCGCATTCCAGTCGACGCTGCCAGCGCTCCCGCCGTGGTACAGGGAGTACAGTATCTCCCCAGTGTCGCACTGGTCTGCAGCGGCAGGCCACGCGACGTCGAGGGCGGCCTGCGGTGTGCCGTGGTCGGTGACGCTGGCAATGCCGGTGAACTCCGGAGCGAGCGCACAGAACGTGCACTCGGTGCCGTAGAAGACCCGGATGTCATCGACCCACCAGCCGACATAGGACACCGAGCCGTCACAGCCGACCCGCCAACGCAGACGGATATCAAGCCCGGCCATGTCCGTCAGATCGAGCTCGACCTTCTGCCAGCCGCTGATGCTGCTCGTCCACGCATCCCGCTCGCTCAGGGGGTTGCTCGATGAGCTGTACAAGGTGTCGTTGTACTCGTTGGCGAGGAACCGGTTGGGGTTCGCGGGCACTGTGTCTGCGTCGCCCTCGAGCACGTCGTTCCAGGTGGCTCCGTCGTTTGTGGAGTACTCAAGGACCCCGCCGTCGTAGCGGGTCTCGAAGTCGAACGCGTGCCAGAACTCGAGCCGCGCTGGCGCGCCGGCCGGGATCTGGACGGTCGGGGAGATGAGCACCTGGTCCTTGGTGTCGCTCTCATCGGCGCAGAACCAGCTGTGGACTGGCGAGTACGCATCGGTGGTGACCACGGTCCATGGATCAGTGCCGGAGTCGTTGGCGGAGCCGACCATGGTGTGCCATGCCGTGGTGTTGGCCTCCACGTCGTGGAACAGCTGCTCGGCGTCCGGGCCGCTCGGTGCGGCAACGGCGATGACGTTGTTCGCGTCCTCCACTCCTCCGTTGGGACCAGGCCCGGCGCCAGACAGCGCCTCTGCACGCACGATGTAGCCGTAGCTCGAGCCGTAGGCGACCGTGCCGTCGTGCCATTCGGTACCGCTGAGCCCAGACGCCACGAGTGTGTCAGAGCCGGGCATGAAGCCGCCTGGATTACCTCGGTACACGTTGTAGACAACAGTCTGGCCGGGGCAAGGGGTGGCGCCGGCCGTCCATGTCAGGTCGATGCCACAGTGAGCCGTGTGACTGTTGCCGGCAAGAGCCGCCCCGGCAAACGCCGGACGCTCGTTGCAGACACCGGACGGCGTGATCTCGGCGCAGGGAGAAGGCCCTGTGACGAGGACGGCGTCCGGGGCCACCGCGCGCACACGATACCCGTAGGTGATCCCGCCAGAGACAGACAGATCGCTCACCGGCGCAGTCTCCACAGAGGCTGAGACGGTGGCGAAGCCGGTGGTTCCGCAGCCGCCCGTGCGACGCTCGACGTGGAAGGCCGAGCAGCTGCCGGTAGTCGGCCAGTCGATGTCGACGCGGTTGTCGGCGGGAGCCGTGAGCAACGGCGCCTCGGAGACTGCCTCGGGGCAGTCGCTGATTGTTGCCTGCAGGCAGCTTGAAAGGTCGGAAAAGCACGCGTCCGAGGCGCCGTTCGCTAGCACTCGGTACGAGTACGCCTGGTAGTCGACGACGCCTGAGTCGGTCCACGTTTCGGTACCGCCCGGGACCGATCCCACCTCGATGTACCCGTCTGCGCAGCTGCCGTGGTTGCGGAGCACGGTGTAGCCGTCGGCGCCGGTAACCGGATCCCAGTCGAGCTGGATCTCGTTACCGACAACGGTCGCACTTGCCACCGGCGTGGCGAGTGTCGGGCAGGTTTGCGAGTCCTGGTGGGCTGGGTCGGCGGCGTCTCCGCAGGCGATCGCGTGGTCGGAGAAGGCTGCGTAGATCGCAGCGGCGTGTGGTGTGCCGTCGGTCAGATCGCCGTTGTCGTCGTCGGCCGCCAGCAGGCCGTTAAACCACGAGGTGGCAGCGCAGCCGTCCGACGCGAAGGTGCTGCTGTTGCAGTTGAACATGTTGCGGGCGATCTGCATGCCGAGGTACCAGTCGCGCTCGGCGATGTACCAGGCAGTGGCCGCGTCATGTTCGGCGGTGAGGCGCCGGGTTGCCAGGTCCCAGATTGCGCCGGTCGCGGGGTGAGACTCGCAATGGCACTGGAGGCCGCACGGGCCGGTGCAGGTGGAGCTGGAGCAAGCCTCCGCGGTGAAGTTGGCCGGCGTGAACGGATCGGCTATGGCGGCGCCCGATGCATCGGTGTGCTTGGCGAAGTCCACGTCGCGCACGCCAGTGCAGTCGGTGCACGGGAACGGTCCGTAACCGGTGCAGCTCGTCTCGCGAAAGCCAGGGCCGATGCACGAGTCGTGCAGGTGCAGGAACGCGTGGGTGTCGGCATACGCCTCGCCGGTGCCGCGGTCACCGGTCCCTTGCGCGTCGTGCTGGTCGAGGCCGTG
Organism: uncultured Thermoanaerobaculia bacterium; assembly: GCA_964512045.1. Taxonomy (GTDB): domain Bacteria; phylum Acidobacteriota; class Thermoanaerobaculia; order Thermoanaerobaculales; family Sulfomarinibacteraceae; genus CAZEJK01. The sequence continues at coordinate 39,358 of CAZEJK010000012.1, read as the reverse complement.
GCCCACCTCGTGCAAGAACACGCCGGCGATCTCTCCGGTATTGAAGCAGTGGACCCCTTCGGAGGTGTACCCTTCGCGGTAGAAGCCGTTGGTTCCGAACAGGGGGCTCCAGTACGCGTTGCAGACGTCGTCTTCGTTGACGTTGACCGTGTGCGGCTGTGTGAGCCAGCCGACCGACGGGAGCCAGCGATGGCCCTTCTCCTTGATCCACGAGATGTGGTAGTAGGCTGAGCGGGCGGCGTGGGTGTTATGCGCGCCATCGGCGAGGCCAACGCCGTTGGTCGTGCAGTCCGCATCGCCCGTGGGGTTCGGCGGGCCGACTCCGAAGTCGATGGTGTCGTTCGCGCCAGAGTTGACCCCCGGAGTGCCGGAGCTGCCGCACATGTCGCTGATGTGGGTGTTGCTGCCGTCGAGGGTGGCGGTGACCGTGCTGCCCGGGTTGGTGTACAGCCCTTCCAGGGAGGCGAACTGCCCGCTGCCAACTGACACGAACGGTAGCGGTCGGTGCTCCTCCGGGTCGGACCATGTCACCGGCTGGATGCCGCCTCGCACCCACGAGGTGTACGCGGTCGCGTCGGAGAGCTGCACGATCTCGCCGGTGCGAGCGTCCACCTGAATGATCCAGTTGGCGGGAGAACCTGCGCGGGTGAACCCCATCTTCCACACCAGCCGGTGCGAGCTTCCAGCACCGAGCTGTGTCACAGCGTCCTCTCGATCACAAGTCTTCAGGACCGGAATCAGCTCGAGCTCCGGCTCGCGGACCATGACATCGTGCCCGGATCTCCAGCCGACGTACTGGCGCGCGAGCCCAGCGGCGGTCTCCGGCGCGATCTCAGGCTGAAGAGCCGTGCTTGGGTCGACCGGATAGAGCGCGTCGCTTCCCCAAAGGATCAGGTTGCCATGGCCGATGACGAGCGTGAGGCGTGCGGTCGCCACCGGGACTCCGGACGGCCGGTGGTCGACCGTGACGACCCACAGCCCGGGTCGGATCAGAGCTGCCGTTGGAGCGGACAGCTGTCTGCTCGGAACCCGCAGAAGTGGCTGATGGCGGCTGATAAACTGGAGTGTCAGATCGCGCAGGATGTCCTCGGTAACAGCCGGCACCTGGCGGCCGAGCCGGGCCGACACATCCTCGAGACTCAGGGTGTTGCCGCGGCCGGGTATCCACGGCTCGGGCTCCATGACGACCATCGCAGGCTCGCCCGTGCGCGTGTCGATGGAGACTCCGGCGGCGTCACCGAGATCTTCCAGCGCCTGGACCCACGCTGACCGGTTGTCCAACCGATCGAGAACGTGGTCGAGGCTCTCGACTGTGCGATCCGTCCAGAACGGCTTTGGAGCAACGGCGAGCATCTCGAGATCCGCCGGTGCAGGAGGCTCGACAGCTGCGATGGCGGCGACGGTGAGCAGCACCAGCACCGTGGCGAGCAGGTTGCGAACGGTCACGTGTGATGTCATCGGAAGCAGCCTCCGCCTGTGAGCCTCGCCATGGTAGGTGTGCCCGAGCCCATCGGCAAGGGCCGGGCGAGGTGGTACCCCGACATAACACCCGCGGCCTCGGCTGCGGGGCTATGCGGTTTCGAGCTGGTCAGCTCGGGCGCGGCTACTGCGCCTTCGGCTCGTCGACGTAGTCTTTCGGATCGAAGTCCGGCTCGGGTGGAAGCTTGGCGAGCTCGGCGCGAACGAACGCCTGGTGCTCCTGCTCCGCGTCGCGGAGCTCGGTCATCAGCGCGTACAGCTCGGTGTCGGAGACATGGCGGAGTGCGTTGGCGTAGAACCGGAACGCCTTGGTTTCGGCTCGGAGCGCGACCATGAGCGCATCCTTGGGCGACATGAACGCTCGCGCCTGATCGTACTCTGGTGCCTCGACGTCGTAGATCATGGTCGTGTCGACCGTGGCCGGCTCATTCCCGACGAGCCGCGAACGCTGCTCGCGAAGCTGATCTCCGTGGGCCTCCTCGACCCCGGCCATCTTCTCGAAGAACGGTACCGCCTCGTGCGTATGGTGCGCCTTCATCTGGGCGGCAAACTCCTCGTACCGTTCCTTGGCCTCGTCCTCGATGGCGATGGCCAGATCCAGCGTGTCCTTGATGCTGAGGTCTGCGAAGTTGATGTCGACAGCCATGTGTGCGTCCTCTCCTCCCGCCAGGTTGGTGCGTGAGCTGACGTGGTGGAGCGGCGGTTCCTCGCCCACTGATGGAGGCCACGCACCGGCATCACTGTGCACCGGAGCCGAGGAAAAATCAAGCTGTCAGTCTGGTGCGCTCCGTGCTCGAGCCCGTCCGCCCTTACCGTTGCAGTCGTTTCCAGAGGAGGCCGAGCACGGTACCGATCGCGACCATGGCGAGGAAACCTCCACCGTGCCAGACCAGGACATGATGCAAGCCGGAGATCGGACAGAACAGGTGCACGCCTCCATCCGCCACCAAACCCGTTCCCGCACCGGCCAACGCTCCCGCCATCGGGGCTCGCATCGGGAGGGCCCGGAGGATCAGAAGACAGACCAGCGCAAACGCGGGCAGTGCGAAGAAAACCTCGTGCTCCATGCATGCAACCCCACACTGGGGGGTGCCAGTTGGAGAGACGGGCACGGCCATCCAGGTGGCCAAGGCCACGGCCAGATGGGTCAGATAGCCGAGCCCGATCGCGCTCAGGGCGACCTTGAGAGCGACGCCCGAGCCAGGGATCGACTCGCGGAGCGAGAGGCCGATCAACAGAGCGCCCACGACGAGCTGGAGGATCAGTGAGCCCCACACGAGCGTCGGCGAGAGCACCGCGAGATCACCGCGAAGGGGGCGGACCAGTGAGGCCCCGGCGACGACCACGAGGCCGACGGTCGCCACCAGCAACGCGCCACGCCACGGTGCGGACAGGGGCTTGACCGGCTCAAGGTCGTTCGCCACGGCGGCCCGCAGGGTTTCAGGAACTGGCGGATGATCCATGCTCATGACTCCTGAGGTTGGAGACGTTCTCTGAGAACCTTGATCGCGCGATGAGCGCGGACCTTGGCGGCGCCCGCGGTCGTCCCGAGGACCGCACCGATCTCTTTGAAGCTCAGTCCGAGCATGTGGTGCAGGACGAGGATCTCCCGCTGCGCGGGATCGAGGTCGGCCAGTGACCTGCGCACCAGCAGCGTGTCGCCGAGGTCCTCCGCTGCGGGCGAGATCGGCAGCTCCGGGAGCTCCTCATCTGCGAGGATCTCGTGCTTTGATCGTCGCTTGGTCGAGCGCAGGTACATCAGCGCCACATGGCGCGCGATCGCGTAGAGCCACGGTTTGACCGGCCGCGGTGGCAGGTAGGTGTGACGGGCACGGTGTACCTGAAGAAATGTGTCTTGCAAGAGCTCCTCGGCGATGCTGGCGTTGCGCACGAACGAGTTCACGTAGCGGAGCAGCGGCGGCGCCATGGCCCGATACAGCGACTCGAACGCTTCGAGCTGTCCGTTCTGGTAGCCGATCATGAGCCGGGTGAGCTCGTCGGGTGCTTCGTCGGCCACCATCTCCTCCTTTGCAGCTGCTGTGTCGACGGTAACGGGTGCGTGTCCTTCTGTCCAGAGACGCGCTCGGCCCAAGGCCGCAGGGATCCTGCGACGGTGAACTGCCGGCGGTCATGCGTGATTCCGGTATCCTCGCGGCATGGGCGTGGTGAACGGTCTCCTCGGCTGGTATGAGTGCAACCGCAGGAGCCTGCCGTGGCGCACCGAGCCTCGAGACCCGTACCAGGTGTTGGTCAGCGAGACGATGCTCCAACAGACGCAGGTGGACCGGGTGGTTCCCCTCTTCGAGAGCTTCATACGACGGTTTCCGTCGCTGTCTGCGCTGGCTGCGGCGCGTGAGGATGAGGTGCTGGAGGCGTGGTCGGGGCTCGGCTACTACCGGCGGGCCAGGGCCCTCCATGCGCTGGCCCGTCGGGTGTATGCCGCCGAAGGTGTCCTGCCCGCCGATCCTGACGAGCTCGAGACCTTGCCCGGGGTCGGTCCGTACACCGCCGCCGCGGTGGCGTCGTTGGCGTTCGGAGTGAGAGCGCCGGTTCTTGACGGGAACGTCCTGCGTGTGGGGGCACGGGTCTTGGCCGAGACGGGGAATCCGCGGGCCGCTGCTGCACGCAAGCGGATTCTGGAGTGGGTACGTGGCTTGATGACAGACGCCCCGCCAGGTCTGGTCAACGAGTCGCTGATGGAGCTCGGCGCTACGGTCTGCCGTCCCGTGTCGCCGGCATGTGCGCGGTGTCCGCTAGCGGCTGACTGTCGTGCGCGGGCACAGGGTATCCAGGATCGAGTTCCGCCACCCCGGCAGCGCAGACGCGCCGAGGAACATCGCTGGGTGGCCAGCTGCCCGGTCGCCGACGACGGCCGGTGGCTGCTCCGCAGGATCGATCAGGGCCCGATTCTGGCGGGGCTTTGGCTACCACCATTTACCGAGGGCGGCGAAGAGCGTCCGGTGCACACGGCGTTGCAGCTGCTGCCCTGGACCGCTTCCTCCGGGAGGGTGTGCGCTGTCGTGCGCCACAGTGTGACGCATCGGCGGATACGGATTGTTCCGGTGCACGTGCCGGTGACGCCGGCCAGTGGTTTGTCCGAGCTCTCGCAGGAGGACGGCTGGCTGTGGGTGGACCCTCTGGCGCCGGCAGCTCCGACCTCCTCGCTGCTCGTCAAGCTGCGGCGTGCCGTCGAGGAGCCCGCTCAGGCTCTGCCGTTCATTGGTCCCGAGTGATGACGCGTCGCGGCAATACTGAGTGAATGCTCATTCAGTTTCTGCTATACTGCGGTACGTGAATTGGACCCACCGCCAGCGAACCACGGACGAGCCGCTTGACCGAATGGAGCCGCGCGGCCCGCGCCACTTCGCTGGCGTTTGTCATCTCCGGAGAGCGGCTGCCATGACAAGGGAGGGATGATGGATCAGGTGCTGAACCACGCGACTGCAGGGTCGTTCCTGGGGATCCCGGGGTACGTGTACTTCTGGGTGCTGGCGGCTGTCGGCATCGGTGGCGTCATCTGGTCGCTGAGCCGGCGCTTCCAGCTGCTGACGCTGGGGCGAGGTGAGAACCGGTTCGACGACCCGGTCGGCCGTCTGAAGGACGTTCTGGTCTACGCCATCGGCCAGAAGAAGATGTTCCAGGACCCGTTCGCCGGGTTTTTTCATATTCTGATCTTCTACGGGTTCCTCGTCGTCAGCGTGCGCACGGTGACCATGGTCATCGAGGGCCTGTTCGCCGGCTGGGAGCTTCCGTTGCTGCACACCGGGGTGGGTCACGCCTACCTGTTCTCCAAGGACATCTTCGAGGCACTGGTCCTCATCGGGATCGCGTTAGCCGCAGGTCGCCGGCTGTTCGCGCCGCCCAAGCGGATCGTTCAGTCGTTCGGCGCGTGGCTGGTGCTGATCCTGATCTTCCTGCTGATGGTGACCGACCTGGCGTCAGAAGGTGCCCGGATCGCTGCCGGTGCGATCGAGGCCTCGTACCTGCCGGTGTCGGCGGCGTTTGCCGGTCTCATGGGGGGGCTCTCGCACGACGCCTTGCAGGCCGTGTACACCTCGACGTGGTGGCTCCACCTCATCGTGCTGTTCTACTTCGCCAACGAGCTGCCGTACTCCAAGCACTTCCACGTGTACACGTCGCTGTTCAACGTGTTCTTCGACAAGCGGGAGCATCCCGGCCACCTGTCGTACATGGACCTGGAGAACATCGACGAGAACGCTCGGTTCGGCATCGAGACCGTGACCGACTTGACCTGGAAGCAGATGCTGGATCTGTACACCTGTACGGAGTGCGGGCGCTGCCGAGAGTTCTGCCCGACGACCTTGACCAACAAGCCGTTGGTGCCGGTGCTGTACACCAAGGATGTTCGCGACCAGCTCTACAGCGAGCAGAAGGACCTGCTGGCGGACCCGGGTGAGTCCGGTGGCGCCCAGTCGCAAATCGTTTTGCTGCCCGAGATTATCGATCCGGAGACCGTGTGGGCGTGCACAACCTGCCGGTGGTGCGAGCTCGCATGTCCCCTGCAGATCACCTACGTCGACAAGCTGGTCGATATGCGGCGTAACCTCGTGCTGGACAAGGCGGAGTTCCCGGAGGAGGCTCAGGCGGCGTTTCGCGGATGGGAGGTCAACGGAAACCCGTGGCAGCTCGCGCCGGAAACCCGCGGTGACTGGGTCGAGGATCTGCCGGTCCCGTTGGCCGCCGGGGCCAACGGCGACTTCGAGTACCTGTTCTTCGTCGGCGACGCCGGCAGCTATGATGATGCGGCCAAGAAGGCGTCCCAGTCCCTGGCCAGAATTCTCCTCGAGGCAAAGGTGAAGTTCGCGATCCTCGGTCCGGAGGAGATGAGCTCCGGCGATGCCGCGCGCCGGCTCGGCAACGAGTACCTGTTCCAGATGCTGGCGATGCAGAACGTGGAGACGATGAACTCATACGGGGTCAAGAAGATCGTGACCAACGATCCGCATTGCTACAACATCCTCAAGAACGAGTACGGCGACTTCGGGGGGCACTACGAGGTGGTGCACGGGACCCAGCTGGTGGCTGACCTGGTCCGCAAGGGAAAGATCAAGCTTCTCAACACGCTCGACATGGATGTTACCTACCACGATCCGTGCTACCTCGGCCGCACGAACGGCGAGTACGAAGCACCGCGGTTTCTTCTGCGAGCTATTCAGGGCCTGAAGGTCCGTGAGGCGACATTGAGTCGCGAGAAGGCGATGTGCTGCGGCGCGGGCGGTGGCCGGATGTGGCTGGAGGAGAAGCTCGGCGAGCGGATCAACCAGACTCGCTTCGAGCAGATGCGCGCCTCTGGAACAGACGACGCTTGTGTGGCGTGTCCCTACTGCTACGCGATGATCTCCGACGCTCAGCGCGAGCTCGGCTACGAGGAGGCCACCACCCACGATGTGATCACCCTGGTGGCGAAGGCGATGCGCCCGGCCGCAAGCGCCTGAACGACGACCGGAAGCTGCGAGCAGAGGGCCAGCCCGAACAGGCTGGCCCGTTTCTCATGCGGTGTCTGTGTCAGATGGGGGTGAAATCTCTCCTCTGAGCCGTTGTTCACACGTGGGCGTTCTCGTATCATGACGCGCATGCGGATTCTGATTCTCCTTCTGGCGATGGCGACCGCGGCGCTCCCCGGAGCGGCCGACGAGCAACCACCACCGTTTCCGAACCTGACGCTGACCTCGTTCGATGGGTCCAGTCAGGTCACGATGCACGACCTCCGGGGACAACCTGTGGTTGTCAACTTCTGGGCGAGCTGGTGCGGTCCGTGCCGGGTCGAGATGCCCGAGCTGCAGAAGCTGCACGAGGATCTCGGCGATGACGGCATGGTGCTGGTCACGGTGAACATGGACCGGACGCGGGCTGCTGCCTCACAGTTCTTGAAGAGCACCGGTCTGACGGTCCCCGTGTACACGATTGACCCGCAGGCCACGGCGGCTCTCGGCATTACCAGCCTGCCGACGACCGTCCTGGTTGGACCGGATGGAGAGGTGGCTCAGGTGTACGCCGGGTACCATCCGAAGGCCGACGACGACATCCGGGAGCGGGTCTTACGGATGCTCTCCGATGAGGACGCGGAGGGGTGAGACAGCTCGGGCGCAAACCGCCAGCGGTGTCAGGTCCGTGCTGGCGGGCTGCGGTTGCGCTGTTGGCGCTGACGGTATGCACCGGTTGGAGCCCGGAGACAACCCGTCACGTGGCGTGGCGGGCGGTCGACTTCTTCCCCGAGGATCTGGCACGACAGGTGCGAGCCAACCACCGGCGGTACGACTCTGGCATCCGGAGAGGGCTGTCGTCGCCGCCGTCGTTGCGTGCCGGCCCGCCGGGCCGGCTGGCCGAGGCGTTGGAGGGTCAGTACATGCGCTGTCGGCACGGTTTGCAAGAGCCGATGGTGCTCGCCGATCTGGTCGAGGAGCTCGGTGTTCTGGCCGTGCGGGTGGTGGACGCCAACGATCCGCTCGCGGTGCGTCACGATGATCCACGGGAGCCCTCATACTCGCACCAGTATCAGCAGTACGCGGATGCGGCCCTGCCGCGGATCCGCCTCGTGCACTACGGGTGGGAGGAGGCGAGGGAGCACGGGCAGGTGCGAGCCTTCGTGGACGGTGCCCTTGCCCGGAGCGGCCGGCTCTATCCGTTTGTTGGTGACGAGTTCTACCGCACCGGCGTGCTGCGAAGCTGGCGCCAGCTGGATGATCGCTCCGTCGCGTTTGGTGTGGTGGCAGTCTCGCTCTCCCATGCCATGACGGATCTCAGCAGCATGGCGCGCGCGATCTGGCGGGCTGGTGGAGGTCGAGTGCCGACGCCTGTACCGACGCCGCCAGGACACGTCGGGCCGACGATCACTCTCGGTGAGCTGAAGGGTGGCTTTCCCGATCGGCAACCTTCGCGGGATGCTCGGCCGGCGTTCCCCGGTACGCGGATGCAGTCCGGAGGTCGCCGGTAGCGATCGCAGCGCGTGTTGGCAGCTCAAGGTCCGACATCTTCGAGAGCTCGAGGCATCCGCCGCGAATCGGACCGTGACTCCGCCGGGGCAAGCACAGCACTGGGCAATGGCTCTGGCCCCGGCACTGGCTGCCGGAGCCCGGCCCGCGGTCTCCGGCGGTGCCGTTGGGCATGATGTCGAGCTCACGCCCTCGCCGCACGGAGCGCGTTTTCGATACTGGGCTCGGTCTCCGGGAGGAAGTGCGCCAGCCCTTCGAGGACCCCGGCCACGTAGTTCCCGTTCAAGCCGAAAGCCCCCTTGGCGACATACAGCCGGTCGCGGAAGCCGCGTGCAGTGACGGCGTTGATCGCCTGATGACGGACCTGGGGTGTGGCGTTGGCCACCAGCACGGCGTTCAGACCGCTGGTCAGGGCTGGGAGATCGTTGCCGCTGTCGCCAGCGAACACAGTTCGGCTCTCGTCGATCCCCAGGTGGTTGCCAACGAAACGGACCGCGTGGAGCTTGGTGGCGGACTCGGGCAGCACATCCACAAGGCCGATGTCGTTCGTCTCGTCCACTGACCAGATGACGCTGGCGCGTACGTTCATCGCTCCGAGCTGCCCGCTGATGTCGTGACACAGCGACTCCGCATCGAGATTCGAGGGGGCGTAGTAGCTCAGCTTGAACCGGTTCTGGCGCTCGGGCTCCTGCAGCTCGAGCCCTGAGATCTTGCCGAGACGCTCGGCGAGATCCGCAGCCTCCAGTCCGCGCCATGCCGGGGCAATCTCGTCCCACCAGCGCTGCATCGTTCGCCATGTTGGCCCGTCGCGTTCGAAAATGGTCGTACCCACATCTCCGACGGCAAGGGTGGGCAGAGGGATCTGCCACTGCTCGATTGCCTCGTCAAGAAGGCGTTCGGACCGTCCGGTCACGTACACGAGCCGAAGCTCGCGGGTCTTCGCCAGCTCACGGAACGCCGGCCGGGCAGCCGGCGACTCCGGTTGTGGACCGTTGGGCAGGACCGTGCGATCGAGGTCGCAGCAGAGAAGGAGTGGTTCGATCATGCTCGTAGTGTAGCTGGTGCCGGCCCATTGGCTGGGCCGGCTGCAGCACTCGGCCGCCTCAGAGCTGGTCGCCACGCAGGAGGATCGACTGATCCCAGGCCATCTGGTCGCGCCCGGAGCGCTTGGCGAGATAGAGGCTCTGGTCCGCACGCTCGAACAGGTCTTCCCAGCTCTCCCCTGGGCACATCAGTGTGCCGCCGATGCTGCAGGTCAGCACCAGGGCCTGGCCACCGACCTCGATCGGAGTCCGGTGCACTGCGCGTAGGAGCCGGCTGGCAGTGCTCTTCGCCGCGGTTGGGTCGATGTCGCTCAGCACGAGGGCGAACTCATCGCCGCCGATCCTGAACGGTAGATCTGTCTGGCGGATGACACTGCGCACGAGTCGGGCGAACTCCCTGAGCACGCGATCTCCGACGGCATGACCGAGACTGTCGTTGATACTCTTGAACCGATCGAGGTCGACCAGGATCAGTGCCAGCCCGCTGAGGGTCACGGTAGCCCTCTCCATGAGAGGCCCGCTCTGATGGTTCAGGCACCGCTTGTTGTACAGGCCGGTAAGCTCGTCGGTCCGCGCAAGTACCTCGGTGGTGTCGAGATCCTCCTTGGTACGTCGCAGGTAGTCGAGGGCTTGCTCGAGCTCACGGTTGCGCCGGCGGAGATCGTCGAGCAGCTCTTGCTCCGAGGCCAGAAGATAGGCGCAGCTGGATCGCAGGAGGTTGACCGAGGCCTCTGGATGCTGGGCGAGTAGCGTTGCGAACGCGGCTTGGTCGATGGCTCGGAGCGTGACATCGGTGGCGGCGCGCGCCGTGGCAGTTCTGAGGTGGTCGCCGGTGATCAACGCGAGCTCGCCGAACAGCTCTCCAGGAAAAAGCCTCTTGATGGTCCGCTCCCGTTCGAAGTACAGCTCGACCTCGCCGGACTCGATGACGTACATGCTGCCGCCTCGGTCGCCGCGCTCGAAGATGGTGTGGCCGGCCTCCAACGCCTCGGCGCTTCCGAGCCCACGGAGCCGATCGAGCACTTCCGGGGGCAGCAACGACCGGGTCGTAAGTGGCTGCTGCTCTGTGACCATGGTGAGCATGATAGCGAAGTCCGTTGCGGCCCGGGATGCAGGCCTTCGTGCTGACAGAGCACGCGCCGGTGGGCGCGGCCGCGGCTACCGTTCTCCTGGACGAGGGGACGGGTCTGCTGCGTGGCTCGTCGGCGGGTCGTGGGGTAGGGAGCCACGGCTGGAGCGAAGGTAGGCGAAGGGGGTTGCCCAGAGCCAGTTCGACACCCGCGATGTGTACACGTCAGCGGAGCGTTCCAGCTGTCTGGCCAGGTGGCTCTTGTCGTTTCCGGAGCGCATCAGTGGTCCCCAGTACGGGTTGCCGATCTCCGAGGCGGCTCGGGCCAGGGGCGCCACCTGCTGGTCCACGCGCTCGATCTCGGTGCGGAGCGCCTCGAGCTCGCCGGCCAGCTCGCCGAGGTCGGTACCGTCCTCTCCGTGATCGGCGCGGCTGCGCCGTAGCCTGAGCTGACACGACCGGTTCTCCAGCTGCTCCTTGGCCGCCATGAGTTGAACGAGCTCGTGCTCGTCGCTACGCCAGCCTTCCAGTGCCAGCAGCTCCGCCTCCAGCTCACGCAGGATCAGGGCCGTCCGCCAGCGCAGCAAGCTCTTGGAAACCCGGACGTCGGCCCAAACGTGATCGCCGACATACAGGATCGCGTCTCCGGAGAGCTTGAGATACTCCTCGACCTGAGTGGCATCTCCGCCGACGTAAGCGCCAGGCCGGGGGATGCCACCGGCCACTGGCCGCACGAGCCCGTCGTCACTGACGACCTCGAACAGCGGCATCGACGCCGAGAAGAACGTTGGTTTGCGCGCCTGCACCAGGACCAGCTCGAAGAGATCGCGCCACGTCGTGCTCTTGGGGAGGTACGGGTCGTAGGCGAACTGCATCATCGCAGCTACGTATGGCCACTCTGCATTGGTGATCATCATCAGCCGTTTGCCGGCTCGGCGTTGATCGAGAAGAGCCACCGCGGCCTCTGGGTCGCGCTCGACGAAGCAGTCTGGCCTGGACACGATCTCGGCCTTGAGCCGTCCTTCGACGTGAGCGCGGTCGAGACACGAGCGGATCCGGCGGTGCAGGTCTCTGTAGCTTGTCACCCCGGGGAGCTCGTGCTCGTCGTACAGGTCCACCAGCTGCTGGAACAGGCAGCCTTCGGAGAGGGTAAACAGCGTGTTGAGGAACCGCCAGCGATCGTCAGCGAGGTCCACCATGGTCCGGGTGTACGCCGTGCGCTGCTCCTCGAACGGGAGCTGACGGGTCCCGTGAAATGCCCGTACCACGTAGCCGAACCTGTTGGCCTTGACGATGTTGCCGAGCTCAGAGTCGATGATGAGGCCTCGGATGACGCGCTCCGGGTCGAACGTGAGGTCTGCGACGGGCCAGCCGTCCTCGGCCAGGACCGAGCGGATGTAGGCGTAGGCAGCCCCTTCCCACTCCTCGAAGCGATAGTGGATCAGGGTGTAGTCCATGTCGTAGCCGATTGCCGAGATCGACCGGAGATTGAGAGTCCGGTTGGCAAACAGGCGTCGGGTCCGCGGCGCATCCATGTCGATCGGTGGTGCTGACATTGCCGTCTTCGCCTCCCTCACGTGTGGCGCCGGGTGTCGGTGAGCTGCCGGTACAGGTTGGGCCTGCGATCGGTCAGGAACGGGTACCGCTGGCGAACCGACCGGACCAGCTCAGAGTCGACGGCACCTGGGATGAACCCCTCCTGGTTGCACAGGGTCGTGATCGTCCGACCGAGTGGATCGAGGAGCACGCTGTCTCCGCAGTGCTCCACTCCGTTGGCGTCCTTGCCGATGCGGTTGACACCGAGGACATACGCCTGGCTGTCGATAGCGCGCGCCCGCAGGAGCGCGAGCCAGGGGTCACGGCGGCTCCTCGGCCAGTTGGCGATGACGACGAACAGATCGGTAGATTCGGCGGTGATGCGGAACAGCTCGGGGAATCGCAGGTCGTAGCACACGAGCGCCGTGATCCGGACACCGTGGACCTCAGACGATACCAGCGCGTCGCCAGCGGCGTACGAGCGCTCCTCGCCAACCAGCGTGAACGGGTGGAGCTTGCTGTGTCGCAGCCGGACCTCGCCCGAAGGATCCCACAGCACGGCACGGTTGAACCGCTGACCGTTCTCTTCCTCCACGAGACCTGCCAGGACCCAGAGCTCAAGGTCCCGGGCCATCGATCGCATGCATGCCCGCGTGGCCTCGGCGTGCCGAGCGGCGAGCTCGCTGTTCATCGTGAAGCCGGTGGCGAACATCTCCGGAAGCACGACCATCTCGGCCCCGGCGGCGGCCGAGCGCTCGGCCAGCGTACGGGCGTGCTCGTGGTTGACCTGAGGTGACTCCCAAGCGATCTCGAGCTGCAGTCCAGCGATCTGCATCGACGCCATGACACCACTGTAGCAACTCGAGACCCGACATCTTCGAATGAGCGAGACAGTATCGCCGGGGGCCGGCTCGCGGGACCGGGGTCGGATCCGGGGCCAGGACCGGAGCCGGGCTGTGACGTTGTCGCTCCTGCGAGTGAGACTGGGTGGGTGGGGGCTCACCGCCAGCTCCGGATTGCTGAGAGCGGCACGGCCATGGGACCGGCACGCCCGGAGCATTGCCTGGGCTCTCATCCACGGTAGCATTGAGCTGTGACGGACAGGCGCGCTGTCGCCATTGCGCGCGCACGCGGTGGTGTCCTCGCGGTGTGCCTCCCTACGCGTCGAGCACCTTTGCCACGGCCGTCAGGACCGTGTCATGGAGACGCCCGTTGGTGACGATCACCCCTCGGTTGTTGGCCAGTGTGTGTCCGAGGGAGAAGTCCAGCGGGGCGCCGACGATGTCGGTGACGCGACCGCCCGCTTCCTCGATCACGATCGATCCTGCGGCGTGGTCCCAGATCTTCTCCTGATATTCCGGCCGGGTCGGTAGCCTCAGGTAGATGGATGCCTGGCCTCGTGCTACGGCTGCGTACTTGCACTGACTGTCGATCCGGCACGGCGGGCAGGTGACGCCCATCTCCTGGGCGATCCGGGCGTGGGCGGCGTGGGACGAGTGAGCACGCTCGACGGACTCACAGAACACGGCCTGGGCGGGATCTGAGACGGTGTCGACGCCAACGGGCTCGGCGGGACCGCCGGCAAGGGAGATGGTGTGGGTCCCTTTTCCGCGCACGGCTGTCAGCAGAGCACCGAGCCCGAGACGTGCTTCGGTCGTGTCCGCCGCCAGGTTCGGGCAACCGAGAACGCCGAGCACCACGGCGCCGTCTTCTATCAGGGCGAGAGCGACCGCATACTGTCCCCCGCGCAGAAAACCCTTGGTTCCATCGATCGGGTCCAGGGTCCAGAACCGTCCGGATGAACCGCCCGGATGGTTGCCACGATCGATCGCTTCCACGACCTCTGGCCGCTGGCATGTCGGCAGGGCTCTCTGGACCTCGTCGACGACTCGGTCGAGGAGCTCGGAGCCTTGCGCAGTGCGGAGAGCGTCCGCAGACTCCTCGGCGACCAGGGGGACCTCGGGGAGCTGCTCGGCGAGGTGCCGGCTGATCACCGCCTGGATCGCGAAGTCGGCGAGGGTCACCGGCGAGCGATCCTGTTTGATAACGGTCTCGGTGTCGGCCAGTCGGTGCTGCACCCTCATACCGACGCGGCACGCGGACTCCACCGCTCGCGCGGCGATCTCGAGCTCCCTGTTCATCGATTCCATGCGCCCTCCTTCAGCTGCGGATTGTACATGCGGGGTCGAGCGCTCTGCCAAAAGCCACAGCTGCGGTATCGTGCGCATGGCGGCGCAGAGCGACGCGGTGAGCTGGAGGAACCTGGTGGGCATGGAGTGGTGGCAGCTGGTTGTACTGGCCGGGGCCGGCGGCGTCGCGGGCTTCGTGAACGTCATGGCGGGCGGCGGCTCTCTGCTGACGATGCCGGTGATGATATTTCTTGGCATGACCCCAGCCACGGCCAACGGAACAAACCGGATCGCACTGCTGATCCAGAACATCATCGCAGTGGACGAGTTTCGGCGAAAGGGGTTTTCCGACGTTCGGCGGAGCAGTACGCTGGCCCTCTGCACGTTCCCGGGTGCGGTGGCCGGCGCGATCGTGGCCGTTCAGTTCGACCCACTCTGGTTCAAGAGGCTGCTGGCGGTGGTCATGGTGCTGGTGATGATCCATACGCTGCGAGGACGACGGACATCCACTGACGGGAGCGACAAAGAGAGGTCACACCCGGCCCTCGCGCACCTGACGATGCTCGCCATCGGGTTCTACGGTGGTTTCATCCAGGCCGGGGTCGGGTTCCTGATCATCGCCTCGCTGCAGGGTCTGTTGCTGCTGGATCTGGTCCGTGTGAACATGCACAAGGTCTTCATCATCGGGTGCTACATGGTTCCCTCGCTGATCGTCTTCGCGATCAACGGAAACGTTCAGTGGATTGCCGGCCTCGTGCTGGCGGTTGGTAATGCGGCCGGTGCATGGGTTGCGGTCCGGCTGGCTGTGAGCAAGGGTGAACGTGTGATCCGAGCTGTTTTTGCGGTGGCGATCGTTGCAATGGCAATCCGGCTGGCGATCGGATAGCGTGACGCTCGATCGTTGGTGATCGGATGGGAGACGTCATGAGTGAGACTGCGTTCGTGATCGGAATGGGTGAGGTGGGTAGCCGCCTCGCCTCGGCACTTCAGACCGACGGGATGCGTGTGGTCCAGGTGACTCGCGACGAGGGTTGGGAGCGGGCGGCGAGCGACGAGCCCGGCCTGCGCGTCGTCTGCGTTCGCGAAGAGGTCCTGGAAGCCGTGCTTGGTCGGCTGGACGGAGCGGGCATCGCGGACGATCAGATCGTGCTCGTGCAGAACGGCTGGATCCGTCCCCTGCTGGAAGGGCGAGAGGACATCACCCGCGGCCTGATCTGGTTCACCGCGAAGGGCTCGTTCTTCCGAGTGCTGCGACCGAGCCCGTTCTGCGGGCCGCGAGCACAGGAGATGGTAACTGCTTTGAACGGGGTCGATATCGCCGCAGAGGTGGTCGCAGATCGCGATCGTTTTGCCGAGCTGGATGCCGACAAGATGGGTTTCAACTGTGTGGTGGGTCTCCCGTTGGCGGTGCATCGCCTTTCGCTCGGTGCCTACCTCGAGCAACGCGCGGACGAGGCGGAGGCAGTGTTCACCGAAAGTGTCGAGGTGTGCGCACGAGCAGCTGGCGTCACTCCACCTCCCGGCGTGTGGTCAGATTTCGTGGATACGGTGCAGCCGCTGTCGTGGGTCAAGGCCAGCTCGGCCAAGGCGCTGGAGTACCGCAACGGCGCGGTGGTCAAGCTGGCCCACCAGCTGCAGATGCCGGTTCCCGTGAACCAGCGACTCCTCGCCACTGTCGGCTCAAACGGCTGAGCGCGCCATCGGATTGCCACAGATCTTCCCTCGTTGTGTCACCTGGAGGGCGGAGTGTGGTGGTTGTATTGACAACCGGTCGGTGGCGATTGGAATATGCCACCTGTCCGTGCGTCTTGCGCACAGTGACGGCCCGGTGCGTGCGCGGCCGTGAGGAGGCGACCTTCAGTGGCGAGTCCGAGGCAGTTTGCGCTGACCCTCACACCGGAGAAGCGGTTCGACCTGATCGATGTGGCCGAGAGAATCCGCGCTCAGCACGGGGATGTCCTCGGTAGTCATCGGCGTGCGTTTTACTGCTCACTCCACACCACGGCTGGCTACCTGGACCAGAGTCAGTGTGAACGGCTCGACTTCCGTTTGGACCACTTCTTCCGGCGCTTCCAGCGAATTTTCCCCGAGGGGGCGGACTACGAGCACGACAAGATGCACCTTCGCGAGGAGCTCAGCGAGGCAGAGCGGGCGGTCGAACCCCGCAATGGCGACTCGCACCTGACCTTCATTTCTGCGGGTCTCCGCAACTGTGTGTGCTACACCAACCGTCCCGGTCAGCCGGTCTTCTTCGTCGACCTGGATGGCGTCAACGAGGGCACACCGCGGACCCGCCACACCACCGTGTTGGCGTTCGACGAGGAGGAGGTCATCGACTCGGTGACGTGGGATGTGCCGACCACTGCCCACGAGATCGACTCGGTCAACCTTCGACATCCCAGCACTGGCTTCGACGCGGTCGTCGGTGGGCTGTTGGCACGCTGGCCGATCGAGTCGGGCCGTGTCGAGCTCGAGCTCGAAGCTGACGAGACTGACGTGGGGATCACCGTCAACGAGTACGAGACGCTCCTGATGCGACACGACCTCGCCGAGGTGCTCAGTAACCCGGTGAAGTTCATGGCGTACCAGGGCCGACGGATGCTGGCGGATCCCCGCGCCATCCCGGCGAAGTCGATGGGGTATGCGCGCTACGACGTCGTCCAGCTGCTCAAGCGGCTGGTTATTGGTGCCGGGCTGCAAGGAACCTTCACGGAAAGGACGCTGACGCGGTTGATGGCAATTCCCGCTCGGCGGCGGTTGCGGTTCAAGCGAGCGGCGAGTCTGCTCGTGTCGGACGCCGGTCAGCCGGGTCGGCCACGAATCGTATCGGGTCGCTATCAGAGCCCTATCTTGATTCAGTGGCGAGCCGCGAGACGACAGAGTCGCCGTCTGCGGGTCACGCTCAGACAGTTTCGTTGACTGCCCGTCCGCACAGCGTCCTGAGAACCAGCCCGTTTCGTGCGTGGGGGGCGCTCGAGCCATCCCGCGAAGCTGGTGCGCTGTGCCGCGTTACAATTCGCTCCATGAGGTGGCTGTGCCTGGTCGGCTGCGCCGTGCTCGGAATGGCTCTTGCGCCCAGCAGTTGGGCGTCCGACGATGCCCCGGATGAGGAGCTGAGCGCAGTGCGGCAGAGAATCGAGAGGCTGCGCGAACGCCTCGAGCGCCTCGACGATCAGGTCGGCGACGTTCAGGCTCGCCGCGAGCGTCTCTCCACCGAGCTCGAGCTCGCCGAGGCGCGGGTCGCCGAGCTGGAGGTCGAGCTGACCAGGCGGAGGTCCGAGATCGCGGCCCTGCGCCTCGAGGTGGAGCAGCTGTCAGAACGCTTGAAGGACCGACGGTCGTCGCTGCGGATCTATCTCGAGATGGCGGCGTTGCTCGGAGAACCCGGGCCACTGCAGCTCGTATTTGACGGAGCGAAGGGAGGCGAGCTGAAGCAGAGCCTGGAGACCGTGGTGGTGCTGACGCGCGGGCAGCTCGCGGCGATGGACGAGTACGCCAGGCTTCAGTCCGAGCGTCGCAACCGGCTGGCGCAGCTGAGTCAGCGGATCGAGGATGCACGGCGGGAGACCGTCGAGCTGGAGAGCCGTCGTGCAGAGCTGACGGAGGTTCGCGGCCGGGTCGAGCGACAGCTCGAGACGATGCAGGCGCGTCGCGAGGCGACCCGAAACGAGCTTGAGGACATGCAGGCCCGGGCTGCAGCGCTGCGGCGGCTCCTCGAGCGGCTTGCAAACCACGAGCGGATCACGGGCACGGACGACATCCGCCAGTTCCGTGGTGCGTTGCCGTGGCCCACTCGTGGCCCCGTTGCGCGGACCTTCGGCAAGCATTTCCTCGAGAAGTATGCGACATATACGATCTGCAACGGCATCCGTCTCCATGCTCCGCCACGGGAAGAGGTCCGATCGGTTTTCCCAGGTGTGGTGGCATACGCCGGTTACTTCAAGGGTTACGGGAATATGGTGGTGGTCGATCACGGCGGCGACGTCTTCTCGGTGCTCACCGGGATGACGTCGGTGCTGGTGGATGCGGATCAGCGGGTGAGCATGGGAGGGCCGGTCGGCATCGCCGGTCCGGAGAAAGAGGGCGGGAACTTCTACTTCGAGATCCGCGTGAACGGAGAGCCTACGGATCCCAGACTATGGTTACGGTTGTGACATGGAACGCGGGGGCGGCTCGTCGCTGGAGTGCGGGGCTTGCGCCGGGGCTCGACGCGCTGGGGATCGTGGTGGACGGTTGACCGTAAAGGGGTGAGAGGACTATGGGACGTATTCGACGGTGGTTCCTGGTTGGCTCGGTTTGCGTGACTGTGCTCGTGGCGGGCGTACTGCTGGCTGCCGGCCGGATCGGGGATGACCTGTATCGCGCGTTGGGCAACCTGGGTGAGGTGCTGTACCTCGTCTCCAACAACTACGTGGACCCGGTGAACCCGGAGCAGCTCGAGAGCGGCCTGGTGGCGGGTTTACTGTGGTCTCTGGATCCTTCAGCGGCGCTCCTCGCGGAGGAGGAGCTGGATGAGTTTCAGCAGATGGTCGAGGCGCCGCCGGCGTTTGGCCTGATGCTCACCCAGCGGTTGGACTCCGCCGCGGTTCGCCAGGTGCTTCCGGGCTCTCCGGCAGCCCAGTCCGGTCTTCAGCAGTGGGAGATCATCGAGCGGATCGATGGAGTCAACTCCCTCGGCCGGGCGTCGTGGCAGATCCGGATGGAGCTGTGGCGGAAGTATCGCGAGGCACAGGCCGTCGAGCTGACTGTTGTGGATCAGACCGTCGACGAGCGGCGTACGGTGGTGCTGGAGCCCCAAGCATGGCAGCTCGAGCCCGTGGACCATCGGGTTCTCGATGAGGTGCCGGTGGTGTCGATCCGGGCGTTGGCGGCGGGAACCTCGGAGGAGCTACGGCAGAGGCTGCAGAGCTCGCCACCGGTCGTCCTGGACCTGCGGGAGCTGGCGTGGGGGCTGGAGTCCGAGGCGATCGCCGTCGCCGATCTGTTCGCTGCCGAGGGAGTGTTGGGGCACTGGAAAGGCACCAAGGCGGGCGAGCGCCAGTTTGCGGCAACAGGATCCACGGTTGCGGCGGAGCTGCCCGTTGTCGTGGTGAGCCCAACCACGGAGGGGGTTGGTGAGGTCCTCGCGGCAGCGTTTGCTCGGCTCGGAGCGCCGATTGTCGGTGCAACCACGGCGGGTCATGCCCGCCACAGCCAGCTCGTGCACGATGAAGATCTGCATCTCTGGCTGCCGGTTGCGAGCTGGCTCGGACCCGAAGGGAAACCGCTGGACGATGCGGGGTTGGAGCCGACCGTCGTGGTGGAGCCGGACGAGGATGCCCCCGACCGGGCGCTGGAGCGTGCGGTTGCGCTCGTCCTGGAGCGGTACGCCGAGGCCGCGTGAGCGCCCGACGCCGTCGGAATCGGTCGGAAGTGACGGTCCCGCGGGCGATCGTCGTGTGCGCCGTGCTCGCAGGTCTTTTTGGCGTTCTCTGGTTTCTGCTGCGTGACGGCGGTAGCGGTGCGGCGCCGACCACCAGGCAGGGGTCGATGGTGAGTGCGAGCCCCGGCGAGGGAGCGGAGTTCGGCGACCGTGTTCGCGCGATCGCCGAGCGGCATGGAGCAGCGCGAGACGCCGTACAGGCCGACGCGTCGATCGAGAAGGTGGACGGCGAGTTCGTGCGGCACTGGACCGTGGAGATGTCGGACCCCGAGAGTGCGGTACGTCTCGCCGATGGTCTCGAAGCCGAGGCGCGACGGTGGGACGGTACGACGCGGCGTGATGTCAGCGGCCACGACGGTATCGCCATGCGCATCGACCTGGGCGTGGAGGTCTTCGATGTCAACATTCTCCTGCCGGGTACAGAGGTCGTTGCGGCTCGAGAGCCGACCCCGACCCCGGAGCCACGCCGCCGTCCGGCGCCCGGCTCGCGCGGGCGTCTGGCGGTGATCTTGGATGACGCGGGTAACAGCCTGGAGCAGCTGGATGCGGTTGCTGCACTACCGGCGCCGGTGGCGGTTGCGGTCTTGCCCCACCTGCCGCACTCCTCCCGCTGGGCTGCTCGCATGCACGATGCCGGGCACGAGGTGCTCCTCCATTTACCCATGGAGCCGGAGGATCCGAGCGGCCGTCCTGGGCCAGGGGCGGTTCGGGTGGCGATGCACGAGAATGAGATTCGGATGGCCGTCCGGTCTGCACTCAACAGTGTTCCGCATGTGGTGGGCGTCAACAACCATATGGGGTCGAAGGCGACGGCCGATCTTCGGACGATGACCTGGGTGCTGCAGGAGCTCTCGGTGCGAGGGCTGTTCTTCGTGGACTCACGAACGACGGTGGCAACGGTTGCAGAGGACGCTGCCCGCGCTCAGGGCGTTCCGACCGCGCGGCGGCACGTGTTTTTGGACAACGATCAGCGTCCTGCAGCGATCAAGAGGCAGCTCGAAGAGGCAGTGGAGCTCGCTCGCCTCGACGGCTGGGCGCTGGCGATTGGCCATGTCCGTGCATCCACAGTCACAGTGCTTGCCGAGACATGGCCGATGCTCCGTCATCTCGGGGCCGATCCTGTGGCGCCGTCTGAGGTTGTACGTTGACCGGTGCCGGTGGAGGTGGTAGCGTACCCGGCCCGTGCGTGACACGAGCATTCACTACTCCTGGCGTGTGAAGGGAGAGCTGCATGAACCCGAACATCCGTCATCTCTTTACCTCCGAGTCCGTGACCGAGGGTCATCCCGACAAGATCGCGGATCAGATCTCCGACGCGATCCTGGACGCGGTGCTCCGCGGCGACCCGAACGGTCGAGTTGCGTGCGAGACGCTGGTGACGACCGGTCTGGCCTTCATCGCCGGTGAGATCTCCACCGAGGTGTATGTGGACTTCCCGGCGATCGTTCGCGGAACGATCAAGCGTATCGGATATACCCGAGCGATCTTCGGGTTCGATTACGAGACCTGTGCGGTGATCTCCTCGATTGATCCGCAGTCGCCGGATATCGCCATGGGCGTCGATCCCGGTGGTGCTGGCGATCAGGGTCTGATGTTCGGGTACGCCTGTACCGAGACGGAGTCGATGATGCCGCTGCCCATCACACTGGCGCACGGCCTGACACGACGGCTCGCTGAGGCCCGGCACGATGGTGATTTGGAGTGGCTTCGTCCCGACGGCAAGGCACAGGTGACCGTGGAGTACGAGGGGTACAGACCCCTGCGTGTGGAGGCGGTTGTCGTGTCGTGTCAGCATGCCGATCACGTGACGAACGCGCAGATTCACAGCGCGATCCGGGAGCAGGTGATCGGGCAGGTCGTCCCGGCTGACATGATCGATGCCGACACCAAGATCTACATCAACCCGACGGGACGGTTCGTGGTCGGAGGCCCACAGGGCGACTGCGGCCTGACCGGACGGAAGATCATCGTCGACACCTACGGCGGGATGGGGTGCCACGGCGGCGGTGCGTTCTCCGGCAAGGACCCGACAAAGGTGGACAGGTCGGCGTCGTACATGGCGCGCCACATCGCAAAGAACGTCGTCGCCGCCGGGTTGGCGGACCGGGCGGAGGTCCAGCTTGCGTACGCGATCGGAGTCGCCGACCCGGTCTCCGTCATGGTCGATACCAAGGGGACCGGCGAGGTGGATGAGGACCGGTTGGCGCGTGCAGTTCGCGAGGTCTTCCCCCTGACCCCGAAGGGCATCATCTCGTACCTCAACCTGTCTCGGCCGATCTACCGCAAGACGGCGGCGTACGGCCATTTTGGCCGGAGTGAGCCAGAGTTTACGTGGGAGAGCACCCAGCGGGTCGACGACCTGCGGAACGCATGCACGGCGTGATGTGAGGCTGGTCGCGGTCCCTGGATCGCGAGGCCGCGCGGCGTGGCGACCGTCGCTGTGCAGATGGAACAGAACATGCATTCCCCGAGGTGGGAGCACGAGTGGTTCGGAGCACGACACAGGAGGGGAGACGCGGCGGTAGCCTGCGGCGCCAGTATGCGGCGGCTGCGGTGGTGTTCGCGACGTTGGTCCTCGCGATCATCCTGACGTTCGGTCATCTGATCGCGGGATCTCTGTCGCGTCGGTACCTGGAGGACGTTCTCCTGAGCGGTCGCGATGAGCTGACCGAGATCGCCGGTGAGATGACAGCCGAGAACGAGCAGGATACCAACCTGTTCCTCGTGTACGAGAACCGGAGAGAGGCGCTGGTCCGCAGAGCCGCCGGTCTTGCCGAGCGCCAGCTGTACAAGTCAGTGGTGGTGTACGACGAAAGGGGCCAGGAGGTCATGCAGATCGACCTCCGTTCCAGCGAGCGACTCCCCGAGCCGATCGTGTCCGAGCTGGAGCTGTCGGGCAGCCTGCAAGATCAGGTCACGGAGACCGATACGTCCTATCAGATCGCCGCGCCGCTCGGCGATCTGGGTGAGATCGTGCTCAACGTGTCCAAGGGTCGGCTGGCCGAGCGGGTGACCCGCCTGCGCTCGCAGCTGCTGTACCAGACGTTTGCTGTTGCGGGCCTGACCCTGATGACCCTGGTCGGGGCGTTCGCATTCGTCTGGCACGTCATCCAGCGCAATCAAAGGCTCGAGGCGAAGCGACGAGAGGCAGAGGAGATGGCCGCCCTCGGTACGCTGGCAGCGCATCTGGCGCACGAGATTCGGAACCCGTTGAACTCGCTCAACCTCAACCTCGAGCTCCTGGAGGAGGACATCGGCGCCGGCGGTGAGCAGGCAGAGACGTCGTTGGCGTCGACGCGCAAGGAGGTGGGCCGGCTGGCCCAGCTGGTCTCGGACTTCCTCACGTACGCCAGGCCGACCCAGCTGCAGCGGGATGTGATGCAAGCAGAGGATCTGCTTGTCGGGGTGGCCGAGTTTCTCCGCGCGGAGGCGCAGGCTCGTGGTGTGCACCTGCGCGTGCGCGCCGTGGAACGGTGTTGGGTGAGTGGCGATACGGCTCAGCTCAGGCAGGTGCTGATGAACTTGACGTTGAACGCTGTCCAGGCGGTGGAGGAGCTGACGCCGGACCGGCGGGTTGTGGATCTGGCCGCGGAGGCGAACGGCCACCAGGTGACATTGGTGGTGCGGGACCGCGGTGAGGGGATACCAACAGAAGAGCTCCAGCGGGTGTTGGAGGCGTTCTACACCCGGCGGAGAGGCGGTACCGGCCTCGGTCTGGCGATCGCGGAACGGATCGCCCGAGCGCACGGCGGCCAGCTGGAGCTGATCAACCTCGAGCAGCAGGGGTTCGAGGCCCGCGTTATCTTGCCGGCGCCTCGTGACGATGGCAACATGGAGCCCTCGCGAGCCACAGGCTCGTCCGAGGTAGCAAGGAGGACCGAATGAAACGACTGATGTTCCTGGCTGCAGTCATGATCGTGGCTGCACCCATGCCGTCGGCAGCGAGCTTCACGGCATCGGATCTGGTGTACGTGCCGGTTGTCGCGCACAACGACGGTCAAGAGGGAAGTGTCTGGAGAACCGACCTCTACATCACCAACGTGGACTCGACGAACGTGGATGTCGCGTTGTTCTTCATGCCGTCTGGCGGTACGTCATCGAACGAGATCTACCTCGATCCAACGGAGTATGGAGCGGCCGGGCGCGAGGAGCTCGGCTACAAGTACACCAACGAGGCGCTCGCCGACATTCCTCCGGGTGGAACCGTCCGTCTCGAGGACGTCGTCAGTCAGTTCTGGCTGGCAGATCTGGGCGGTGCGGCCCGGCTCGGGTCGCTGATCGTCTTCGCCTGGGAGTCTGGCACCCTGGACCCGGTGGCGCCGGAGACCCGGACGTTTCGCAACGTTGTGGTGTACAGCCGCACCTACAACGACACGACGGTGTGGATCCGGACGGTCAACGAGGACGAGGAGGAGGTGTTCACCGAGGAGCCCACCCAGTACGGTCAGACAATCCCGGGTGTGCCATGGTACAACCTGGCAGATCCTCAAGCGTACGACGAGGAGGCCGGCGTGGACTTCACCGGCTTCATCCTGACCGGCGGTGAGGACACGGAGAACACGCGCTTCAACCTGGGCTGCTTCAACGCCTCCGATCCGTTGACGACGATCAACCTGCTGGTGACTCCGCTCGATGCCAACGGCGAGCCGTTTCTCAACCCGGACACCGAGGAGCCGATCGCGCGGAACATCACCATCGCCCCTCTAGGCCTTCGCCAGTACGATGGGGTCCTGGCGGGCCTGTTCCAGCTGGGCGACGTGGGCGCGGTGACGTTCAGAATCACGTTCAATCCGGACATCGCCTACTCCTCCGGCAGCTCGGACCCGATCCCCGCGTTTACCTGCTACGGCTCAGTGGTGGATAACCGGTCGAACGATCCAACCACGGTGCTGCCATCGTTCGAGGCGCCGCCGTTCGACATCGACTGCCTGTGGCCCTGGGGCCACGGTGACGGCGGCGACGAGGAGAGCAACGGTGCTTCGATGCAGACGTTGGACCCGCGACCGGTCTCGGGACGTGTCGCCGAGCGGCCGCTACGGCTCCCGCCCAGCTGGTAGCGCCTGTGTCGTGAGGAGCCGTGAAGCGTGGCAGGGGTTGAGAGTGACGCTTCGTGTCATCCTCCGGAAGCGGGATGGCCGGGCTCCGGCGTGCGGTTCCGGGGCCTGGACCGGCACCGAGCCCCGGGTCCGGCTGGAGGCTCGTTGCTTGTGCGAGCAGTGTGTGCGTTGACACCTCGGGGGGGTGTGGTAGCATCCGCCCGAGGTCGCCCCGGTCAAGCTGGGGGAAAGGAGACAAGGAATGGCGGACATCGAAGAACGGCTTGAGGATAACGTCCCCGGAAAGTACTACGTGGACTCCAGCTGCATCGACTGTGATGTGTGCCGGGAGACTGCGCCGGAGAACTTCGCGGCCAACGAGGACGAGGGCTACTCGTACGTTTCAAAGCAGCCCGAGAACGACGAAGAGGAAGCGTTGGTCCAGGAGGCGATGGAGTCCTGCCCGGTCGAGGCGATCGGCGACGACGGCGAGTGATCCATCGCGAAAACTGATTTTCCCCGGGACCGGTGGTGACCACCGGTCCCGTTTTTTGGAGATCTGTCGTGGCAACGGCGCTCCGGTCGCTGATGCGTGCCAGGACTGGCGCGCGCGGCCGGGTGCCGCTGTGAACGAGGAGCCCGTCCTGAACGGTGGCGGCCACTGGCGCCTGGAGGCGGGACACTCGGCGAAGGATGACGATGATGCGAGTGCTCTCAGGTGTGCAAACGTCCGGAATCCTACACGTAGGCAACTACTTCGGCGCAATCCGGCAGTTCGTCGAGCTGCAGGAGCAGCACCAGTGCTACTACTTTCTCGCAGATCTGCACTCGCTGACGACCGTCCATGACGGTGCGGCGTTCCGACGGTTCAGTGACGAGGTGGCCGCGGGGTTCCTGGCCCTCGGGTTGGATCCACAGGACAGTGTTGTCTATCGGCAGTCGGACATCCCCGAGATCACTGAGCTCGCGTGGATCCTGTCCACCGTGACCTCAATGGGCCTGTTGCAACGGTGCCACTCCTACAAGGACAAGGTGGCGCAAGGGGTCGTGCCGAACCACGGGCTGTTCGCGTACCCGGTGCTGATGGCCGCCGACATTCTGATCGTGAACGCCGATCTCGTTCCGGTCGGTCGCGATCAGAAGCAGCATCT
Organism: uncultured Thermoanaerobaculia bacterium; assembly: GCA_964512045.1. GTDB lineage: Bacteria > Acidobacteriota > Thermoanaerobaculia > Thermoanaerobaculales > Sulfomarinibacteraceae > CAZEJK01. Next base: position 13,540 of record CAZEJK010000012.1, on the reverse strand, counting down.
CGAGGTGGCCAGGGACATCGCGGGGACGTTCCACGAGGTCTACGGGCGCGAGGTCTTCACACTCCCCGATCCCTTGATTCTCGATGATGTCGCGGTTGTCCCAGGAATTGATGGCCAGAAGATGAGCAAGAGCTACGGCAACACGATCGATATCTTCGCTCCCGACAAGGACGTGAAGAAGCGGATCATGTCGGTCGTGACCGACTCGACACCCGTAGAGGCGCCGAAACCGAAGGCGGACAGCCCGCTGTACCAGCTTCTCAAGGTGTTTGCGCCGCCTGCGGATCGGCCGTGGATTGAGACGGCGTTCGACGAGGGTGGTACTGGCTACGGGACCATGAAGAAGCGGCTTCTCGGCTACTTCCACGAGACCTTCGATGAGGCCCGCAAGCGGTACACGGAGCTCATCTCGGACCGTGCCGAGCTCGATCGGATTCTTGCCGATGGCGCGGCCCGTGCTCGCGAGGTGATCGTTCCGCTGGTGAACGAGGTTCGCGAGACCGTCGGTCTCGCTCGGCGAACGTAGGGTTACAGCTCGAGGGCGTCGAGGGAGCGTCCCAGGGCCTGTGCCATGGCCTCGCGCGGTGGGAGCGTGCCGAGCATCGCGGCGAGCTGCGGGATGCCCTGATGGAGCAGAACGTCGACGCCGTCGGCCACGGGAATCCCATACTCTGTAGCGATGCGCACCAACGCGGTGGGCTCGGGCGCGTACACCATGTCGACGACGGCTCGGGCGCTCCGGATCTCATCGACGCCGAACGGCGAGGGGTCGTCCGGTGCGCCGCCGCAGGGGGTGGCGTTGACGAGGATCGAGCGCTCCGGGCTGCGCTCCTCTGGTCCGAGAGGTGTCACGCCGATCGCGTTCGCAACCGTGGCGGTGAGCGCTCGCGATCGTCCGCGAATGGCGACCTCCGCTCCGGCGGCGTGCAGGCCGACCGCGGCCCCGCGCGCAGCGCCGCCGGTTCCCTGAATGATGGCTCTCCTTCCGGCTACCGCGACCCGGAGGCGGGCGCACGAACCGGTGACGCCGTCGGCATCGGTGTTGTCAGCCAGGATCGAGCCCTGGCGCAGCACCAGCGTGTTGGCCGCCTGTGCGCGCTCGGCGCGCGGAGCACGCACCGTCGCAGCCTCGGCGGCGTGCTGCTTGTACGGGGCCGTGACCGCCCATCCCCCGGGGTGGAGCCCTACGAGATCCAACATGGTCTCGCCGGCCGGCGCGAACACCGCATCGAGGTCGTCGGGATCGGCGACGGAGATGGGCAGGAAGATGTCGTGGGTCGAGAGTGCTCGATACGCTGCGGAGTGCATCAGCGGCGACAGGCTCCGGGTGACATCCCGGCCGACGACTCCGAACACGCGCTGGGGAGCTCCGTGGAGATGGCCGATGACGTGCTCCATCGCTGGCGCCGTCAGCTGACCTGGCGCTGCAGCTCCGTCCTCGGACCACGCAGCAAACATCAGCTCCGGCCCGAGCAGCGGCGCGAGGTAGCGGCTGGGAACGCCGATCGGGCCCATCGCGAAGGCAAGCAGCCTGCGGCGTCCGCGCCTGCGGTGGCTGAAGGCCCGCTGAATCACGAGGATCCGGCCGAGATCTGCCAGGCATGTGGCGGTGGGAACGAGCTTGACCCAGGCCGCGCGCGTCGCGAGCAGCCGCTGTGCCACCGCGTGGAGGGACTCCGGCGTCTGCGATGGGTCGTGCCACGAGACGACGACCCGCTCGGGCGCCAGGCCGAGCTCCTCGATCAGGTGCAGGTCGCGCTCGAGCTCGAGGTCGATGAGCGGAGCGCCGGCCTCGTGAGCGGCGGTGATCAGCCGCCGTCGCTGCTGAGGATCGACTGGGCCTTCTCCACCCTCGGCGGTGGATCGGAGCGTGTACAGGATCGGTACCGGACTGCAGTCCATCGCCAGGGCCGGGTTCAGGCTCCGGAACAGATCTGCGCGGAGCTCCACCACAGCGGCTTGGGGTGGCGTCGCGGCCAGAGCGACCAACGGCTCGGAGGCAACAGCGGGGGTCAGAGAGACGATCCAGTTCACCGGCAGAGGGTACCACCAACGGGGCCGCAGACCGCAACCGAAGCGATCCACCGAAGCTACCGGTCCCGCCCCCGCGGAGCCGAAAGGTAGTGGCCGTTGGGTATCAGCTCCCCCACCCACCCAGTCTCGCTCGCAGGAGCGACGACGCTACAGCCCGCATCCGGATCGGGACCCGCCCCAGGCCCCGGCCATCCGGAGGCCGGCCCGCGGCCCCCGGCGCATGCGTCGAGCTTTCGAAGATGTCGGGTCTTGAGTTGCCAAAGCTCGGCCCCCACCGGAGTGGGGGCCGGATCTGAGGAGAGAGGAGGAGGATGTTCCATCGCTCAGATCTACGAGGTATACGGACACCGGTGGCGGAGTGTTGATACCGCGGTCGTGCTGCGCGCCTTGTCTGCTCCGCGTCTATCCCCGTACGACCATATTGCTCTTCTTTTCCCGACCGACGGTGGTGTCAGGCCCGTGCCCACACACCAGGCGGGTGTCATCGGGCAGCGTGTACAGCTGCTCACGGATCGATCGCTCCAGATCGGCGTACGATCCGCCCATGAGATCGGTACGGCCGACCGAGCCGAGGAAGATCAGATCTCCTGCGATCACCACCGGCTCCGGTCCGTTGACCAGCCGGAAGATCACGCTTCCCGGGGAGTGACCCGGTGTGTGGCGGACCTCGAGCTGGAGCGCCCCGATCTCGAGTGTTTCCCCGTGAGCGAGCAGACGGGTCGGCTCCGGGGGAGGCTCGGTCGGGATCCCGAACATCATCCCCTGCATCGGGAGTGACCGGTAGAGCGGGAGCTCGGCCTCGTGAATCGCTACATCGAGCTGAGTGCCCAGCGCCGTGCTCAGACCCGCGAGGCCCCCGGCGTGGTCGAGATGACCGTGTGTGAGAAGAATGATCGAGGGTTCGAGGCCGGACGCGCGGACGCGCTCGGCAATCCTCTCGGGCTCGCCGCCGGGATCGATCACCGCCAGGCGCCCGCTTGCCGGATCGCCGAGGAGCACGCAGTTCGCTTGAATCGGTCCTACTGGGAACACGTCGAGGAGCATGGCGCCTCCATTCGCCGGTAGTGTACCGGAGTCACTCTTGCCAGCATCGTCGCGGCGAGCTAGTGTGAGCGCATGCCGATGCGTATGACTCCGTCTGGACTGCGTGAGATCGCCGATCGCTTCTCCGAGCAGGTGCGTCCGGGGCGAGCTCGAGCGTTGCTGGTGGCGGGCTCGGGCCTCTCCGTCGAGGTGCCGGGATGGTTGGAGACAGAGGTCATCGAGATGGCCTCGCTGTTTCCGTTCCCGATGCACGAGCTTCCGGGGCACCGCCATACACTCTCCGTCTGGCGCCGAGGGGGCGAGTCGCTCCTGGTGATGAACGGCCGTTTGCACCTGTATCAGGGGTATGAGGCGTATGAGGTGGTGGCGCCGGTTCGTCTTGCCGGTCTACTCGGCGCCGAGCTGATGATCGCAACCAACGCGACGGGCGCGGTGGATCCGCAGATCGCCCCCGGCTCGTTGGTGGTGATCGAGGACCATCTCAACTTTCTCGGCGCCAACCCGCTCGTTGGAGAGTGGGCACGGGAGTTCGGTGTCGATTTTCCCGACCTCTCTGAGGCATACGATGCCCGGCTCCGGGAGATTGCGAAGAGCGCTGCCCGAACCGCTGGCTTCGAGGTGTACGAAGGTGTGTACGCGGCGATGCGCGGGCCGTCGTTCGAGACGCCGGCGGAGATCCGAATGCTGCACCGGTTGGGAGCGACGGTGGTCGGAATGTCGACCGTACCCGAGGTGATCGCGGCAGTGCACATGGGCCTGAAGGTGCTGGTGCTGTCGCTGGCCGCCAACCCGGCCGCCGGAATCCGGCCCGAGCCGCTGAGTCACGAGGAGGTCCTCGAGGTGGGCGCCCGTTCGGCGGGGAAAATGAAGCAGCTCGTGGAGGATCTGGTCCACCAGCTCTTCCCGGCGGCGTGAGGGAATGCGTTCCGCCCACGAAGTGCTGTAGGTCGTTATGAAACCGATTCTCGATTTGTCGCGTGCGAAGGTCGCGGTTGAGCTCACGAACCGGTGCAACTTGCGGTGTGCCATGTGTCCGATGTCGGACCTGAAGCGGGCCTCTGCCGATATGCCGTGGTGGTTGGTCGAGAAGGTGGCGGAGGACTTCCGTGAGAACCGCATCAGTGTCACCTGGCTTCATGAGATGGGGGACCCGCTGCTCTACCCCCGCCTTGCCGAGGCCATCGACCTGTTTCCCGGCAGCTCCATCTCCACCAATGCGGTCATCCTCGATGAGGACTACGCACAGGAGCTGCTGGAGAGCTCGCTCCAGCGCATTCGGCTGTGCATCGACACCGTGAACCCGAGGGTGTACCCGTTCATCCGCCGGGGCGGGATCTTCGAAGAGGTGGCCGACAATATCAGGACGTTCCTGGAGCTCTCCAAGGGTCACGACATCAAGGTGGAGATCCAGCGGCTCATCACGTTGCAGACCGCCCATGAGCAGGTGCGCGACTTCGAGGAGTTCTTCCATCTCGAGCGCTATCCGCAGGCGTACGTCATCGAGAAGACGTGTGAAGGGCTGGACACCTCCGACGCGACCGAGCTCCACGAGGCCTACTACGGCTGCTTCCAGGGGTACCCGTTCCGCTGGTTCATCGTGATGGCGGATGGAAGGGTGACCCACTGCTGCTACGACGCCCACGGAGAGCAGCCGATCGGTGACATGAAGACGCAGACCGTGCGCGAGATCCTCGAGTCCGACGTGCTGACGCGGTACATGAAGGCGTTTCGCGGAGGGGACTGGAAGACTCTTCCCCGCTGCGGAGAGTGCTATCGGAACAGCTCCGGAAAGGCGGTCGTCGTCGATCAGCTGATGCAGCTCGGCCACCGGATGGACCGGATGGTTCCAATCAAGCCACTCGCGCGGAAGATCATCAACCGGTGAAGGCTCCGCTGATGTCGTCGCGTCGGCGTGTCGTGACTGGTGGAATCCGTGGCTGAGGCCGAGTGGGGTGCAGATCCAGAGTTCTTCGGGCCGCGACACGCGCACCGTGAGCGCAGGATCGTCCGCCAGCTCGAGCGGATGACGCCCGGGCTGGGCCCGCACCTCGAGTGTGCTGCGGGGGTCGGCTCGCTTGCGCTCACTGTCGCTCGGCAGGGGCGCAGGGTGGTTGCAGCAGACACGTCGCTGCGCTCGCTGCGCGTGGTCCAGCACCGAGTCCAGGCCGCTGGTCTGGAGGGTCACGTGCTGCCGGTGGTGGCGGACATTACCGGTTTGCCGTTCGTCGATGGAACGTTCGCCTCGGCGACCTCCGCGGAGACCCTCGAGCACATACCGGACGACGGTGCAGCAGCAGCGGAGCTCGCTCGAGTCGTCAGCGTGGGCGGCTGTCTGGTGGGGACCGTCCCCGCGGGACCAGAGCAGTGGTCCGACTGGGACGACTGGGCTGGTCACGTGCGGCGATACACAGCAGAGCAGATGCGCCGCCTCCTGACGGAGGCCGGGCTCGAGGCCAGCGCGGCTCGCTGGGGCTGGCCGGTTCTGAGGCTGTATGACGGGCTCTTCTTGCGGCGCGTCAACCGCCGGCGGTTGACCTGCGATGGAAGCGTGGAGGACGATGCGAAGCTGCGGACTGTGGCCTCTCTCGGCCGGCGCCGTCTCCTCGTGCGGGCGGTGATGTTCGCGTTCGCGTGCGATCGCCTGTTCGATGGAGCACGCTGGGGCGTCGGCGTCCTGTTCGCGGCTCGCAAGCCCGATACCTCCTCACGCGGCCGCGTTGGTCGCGAAAGGTCGACGGAGTGTTCCGACCGGGCTACAATGCTCGCCAAGAACTGAAGCGACTGTGGAGCTTCCGCCTCGTGGCTGGCGGCGTCGCCGAGTGATGGGACACGTTGAAGACTGTGGGGGGCTGTGAGATGGCCGGTGATGTGGTCTCGTTCGATATCCACTTCCTCGGGTTGAAAGACGCGTCACGAACCGGGCGCTCTCGCTTCTACAACGCCATGGAGCGACTGACGGGCAAGAGCTCGGAAGAGGTCAAGGCCATGCTCGGTCACAGCGGGCGACCCATGTTCGATAGCCTCAGCCGTGAGATGACCGAGATGGTCGTCAGCACCTTGCAGGAGGCCGGAGCCTCGCTCGAGATCCGGCCGTTTCCAGGTCGCCAACCGCGGCCGCAAGATCAGGACCTGAACGCGACGACCTGTCCCCGCTGCGGCTTCGTGCAAGCCACCGAGCGTGCAGAGTGTGAGCGCTGTGGCTTGGTGTTCCAGAAGTGGGAGCGCGAGCTGGTGCTGCGAGAGATGCGCGAGAAGAACCTGGAAGAGGCGCTGTTCAAGGCGCAGCAAGTTCGCGAGGAGTGCCGCAAGACCGCCAAGGAGTACCTCGACCAGCGTCCTTTGCCGGAAGGTAGCGATGCGGGGTTTGCCAAGAGCATCAAGGAGCTGGAGGTCCCGTTCCTCCGTCTCGAGTCGGAAGAAGGGCCGATGCTTCTCACTTCGCAGCGGCTGATGGTGCGTTACATGGAGAAGCTGATCTCGCTGCCGTACGAGATCATGAAGGATGTGGACGTCGGTGGTGGATTTATCCAGAAGAAGGACAAGGTTCGGATGCAGATCAAGTTCTTCTCCGAGGTGCCACTGCCAGACGGTCCCTCGAAGACGTTGACGGTGCAGCTCACCAAGGAGTCGTCACACCGCAAGGAGGAGCTGATGAAGTGGGTGTTCGCCCGCAAGTTCGGCTGCGGGGTGTGCGGCGCGCTGGATCTCGACTTTCGCCTCGAGGGTGGGAATGTCCGCTGCCGCTGTATGCACTGTGCTGCCGATCACGAGGTGGACCTCGAGGAAGCCCTCGCGATCCCCCTGGAAGCGGACTGAGCATCGAGTGATGAGCTGATCACGCCGCAGTCGCGGTGAGTGTTCCTGCTCCCGTCGGTGCGAACGAACAACGGCCCGCCATGACGGCGGGCCGTAGCTGTTGTTGGCACACAGCTCGCGCTACATGCGCATGTCGTACGGCGTCTTCTCTCCAGAGCGGATTGCCACGCCGGCTGCGGTGACGTTGGGCAGGGCGCGGTAACAGAAGTGGATCGCGGTCAGTACCTTGTTGTTGTAGTACGCCGCGTCCGGATTGTTGTCGAGCAGCTCGTTGAACGCCTTCGAGTCGTTCTGGTCGACGCCCGTGTCGGCGAGGATCGCGGCCAGCTTCTCACGCGCGAGCATCGCCTGATCCAGCAGGAAGTGGGCGCCGAGGATGTTGCCGACCATGTCGAGCATCATCGGTGCGTTCAGCAGCATCAGCTGCGGGCCGTCGGGCCGCTTGGTGATGTCCTTCGAGATGTCCTGGACCTGCTTGAGAGCGGCCCCGAGCATCCACGCGGGCTCTGAGAGCAGCTCGTCGTTACGGAGCTTCTTGAAGGTCCCCTCGGCCATGCCGAGGAGTGCACGCACCGGTTTGCCACCCTTGCGCGGGAGCTTGCGGCCGACGAAGTCGAGCGCCTGGATACCGTTGGTGCCCTCGTAGATGGTGGCGATCTTGCAGTCGCGGACGTACTGCTCCGCCGGGTACTCGGTGGTGTAACCGTAGCCGCCGTACACGTCCATGCACCAGTCGGTGACGCGAAGCCCCCAGTTGGACGCCCACGCCTTGCAGATTGGAGTGAGCAGCGCGACGAAGTCGTCGTACCTCTCCTTCTCCTCACCCTCCGTGACGTGACTCATGTCGATGAAGAAGGAGGTCTGCAGCAGGAGGGCCCGCATCGCCTCGGTGTACGCCTTGGAGCTTGCCAGCATCCTGCGAACGTCGGGGTGCTCGATGATCGGAACCGGCGGCGCGGTCCGATCTGCCATCTTGGTCCAGTGGCGGCTCTGCAGTCGCTCCTTGGCGTAGTCGACTGCAGACTGGTGGGCGGCACCGGCTGCGGAGCTGCCCTGCAAGCCGACCTCGATCCGGGCGGGGTTCATCATGAAGAACATGATCTTCATCCCCTCACCCTCTTCACCGAGGAGGTACCCTTCGCAGCTGTCGTTCTGACCGAAGACCAGCGAGGTGGTCGGCGATCCGTGGATCCCCATCTTGTGCTCGACCCCGGCGCAGTAGACGTCGTTCGGCTCGCCGAGGGAGCCGTCGTCGTTGACCTTGATCTTCGGCACGATGAACAGCGACAGACCCTTGGTGCCCGGGTCTGCCCCCGGAGTACGGGCGAGCACCGCGTGGATAATGTTCTCGGTGAAGTCGTGGTCACCGCCGGTGATGAAGATCTTCTCCCCGGTGATCAGATACTTGCCGTTCTCTTGCTTGACCGCCTTGGTCTTGGATGCGCCCACGTCGGAGCCGGCCTGGGACTCTGTGAGGCACATCGTGCCAGCCCACTGGCCGGTGTACATCCGCTCGCAGAACAGCTGCTTCATCTCGTCGGTACCGAAGGTCTCGACCAGGTACGAGGAGCCTCGGGTGAGGAGGGCGGTCAGGAAGAGTGCCACATTGGAGCCGGCAAAAAACTCGTTGACGCAGGTGCCGACGACATCAGGCAGCCCCATGCCGCCGTACTCGGGGCTGTTGATGCAGCCGAGCCATCCGCCTTCAGCGAGGGTCTGGTACGCGGGCTTGAACGAGTCAGGGGTGGTCACCTTGCCGTCCGACCACTTCACGCCGATGCGGTCGCCATCCTCGTTGGTCGGCGCCAGCTGCTCCTGGGCGATCTTCAACGCCTCGTCGAGAACCATGTCGACGCTGGTAGCGTCCCACTCGGCGAACCGTTCCGCTTCAAGCAGCTTCTCGACGTTCAGCCACTCGAACAGCTGGAACTTCACATCTCGTAGGTCAACCTTGTACTCCACGACGGACCTCCCTTTTCACGTCTTGGGTTTCCACAGAAGGATCGGCGGCACTCGAGTGCTGCGCTCTTCCAACGGTGGCACCGGTGGCGGGTCTCTGGTGACGGCGCCGGTAGGGACCATCGCCCAGAAGACGGTGCCCGGTACTGGCCGCGGCTGCCGAGGTGCCGGCCCCACGGCCGGAAACGACCGTTCCGGAGGGCATGGCGCGCTGCGGCACGATGCAGTGAATGAACACTCATTCATTTTCCACGGAACCGAGGGCAAGGTCAACCCGCCGCAGTGCGTCGAAGCCTGATTTTTCTGCTGCAGCCTGTCGGGGGCTGGTTCGGGGGCTGTCGAACGCGGTATCAGAGAGTGCTCCAGGTTGCTCCGATACCGCGTTGCAGCAACCAGAAGCGCAGGGGCTCGCTGCCCCGACAACCGGCCCCAGCTCCGGTCCCGGACGATGGCCCGGCGGCAGCTTGGGAGCGTAGGGGTCGACCAAGTGCGCGGTGCTTCGTGTCTCCGTGCCCCGCTCTCCGGTTCCCTGCAGATGACCCCATTCTCCGAAGATCCGGAGTCGGGTGTCGCTACTCCAGCCTCGTGAACGCAGGGTGCGGCGTGTGCAGGTCGAGGCAGCGCAGGACCCGAAGCTCACGCACCACGCGACCGTCTCGGACAATTCGGATCGGAGCTTCTTCGGAAACCTCGTGGAAGATCTCTCGAAGCGGGCCATCCACCTGCTGCTTCTTGGTGATGAACAGCACGTCGATCCCCTCCAGCTCCTCGGGGGTGTACCAGTACAGGGAGGCGAGCCCGTGCTTGCCGGGCTTCACGTGGGCGAGCCGGGTCGGGAGGGTGCCGCCGGAGAGGAACGCCATCAGGTGCACCGTCGTGTAGCTCTCCGATGCCATCACCTCACCGGGCCGTATGCGCTGCTGGATCGCGCTGAGAACCTCCCGGTTGCCGATGACCGCCTCGAGCTTGCGCGTCGAGATCCGGTGCGGCCGGCCGTGGTACGACCACTCGACGTCGGCAATCTTCTCAGGAATGGACACCAGCGTGACGACCGCGGTCACGATCAGCGCCGTGAGGACGGCGCCAGCGACGATCCACCATCGGCGCCATCGGCCGCGATCGAGCGCGAGCACGACCATCGCGACAACGAGGCCGGGCGCACCCCAGTGAGCGCCCACGCGACCGCGGAGCGCGAGAAGACCGAACACGAGCAGCGGGGCAGCCGCCGAGATGAGCAGCACCATCCAGGCACGATCCGCGTTCCGTACCCGCCGAAACCACGCCGCCATCAACGCGACCGCGACGGGCGGTGATGCCAGCAGCAGGTTGGCGCCGATGAACTCGATCAGGTAGGTGAGCGTCAGATCGGGTGGATCGGTATGGCGTCCAGCGAGCTGGAAGCCGATGTTGACCCAGTCGTGTCGGGTACCCCAGATCCAGACTGGAGCGGTCAGCGCGAGCGCCCCAGCGCCAGCGAGCCAGGGTGTGGGCCTGGCGAGGTCAGCGCGACCGTGCCGTGTGGCCAGGACCGGAATCACGACTGGCAGGACCAGGGTGATCGGGAACTTGGCGAGGAAGCCGAGGCCGCAGGCGAGACCGAACCACCACCATCCGCGTCGGTTGCCCTGAACGAGCGCGACGGCGGCAAGGGTCGCGCCAACCCACGCGGTGGTCATCACCACGTCGGTGGAGGTGTAGAACGCGCCGAGGGCGTACACGGGCATCGCATGCAGCGCGAGGTAGGCCCAGGTCGCGTCGCGCACACGTCCCCCGAGACGACGGACCAGCGGGAGGAGGAGCACGGCGAGCAGCACGCTGGCTCCAACCGCCGGTCCGCGGACCGCCAGAGCGTTCTCTCCGAGGGTCGCGCGGAGCGGAATCATCGACCAGATGACCAGCGGGGGCTGGTCAAAGTACGACCAGGCGGGGTGGCGTGAGCAGTCCCAGTAGTACGCCTCGTCGCCGGAGATCGGCAGGAGAACGGCCGCACCGATGTGGACCAGCGTCAGGATGGCGACCACGAGCCAGTAGCGGGTCGAGTCCCTCATTGGCGTTCGGGGATTCGGTTGCGCGCCAGCGCGGCCAGCATGAGCACTGCGGTCAGGACCACCGCGGGTACTGCCGGGTGCAGCCAGATGCCCGGAACCTCGAGCGTCAGGCCGAGCTCGGAAAGAATGTCCCGGGTGACATGACGACCTGCAGCCCACGTGACCCAGCCTACCGAGAGTGTGCCGACAGCGAGGTACGCGACGCCGCCGCCGCCGAGAGCGGCGTCCAGCCAGGTCCGGTCACTTCCCGGGGTCGGGCGCGGTCCGATCGTGAGTCCGAGCAGGGTGAGCCAGACGGCCTCCCAGGGGACGAGCCACCAACCGTGGGCGGCAGCGCGGCTGGGTCCGGCCACGAGGATCGAGGCAACCAGCAGAGCCCCGGCGAGAATCAGCGGCGGCAGCGCAGCGGCGCCGGCGAGCGCTGCCGTGACGTGCTTGCTCCCGAGGGGAGCAGTCTCCCACCACCAGCGCGCGGCGCCGTCCATGAGGCGAGCCGTGTACGCGAAACGAAGCGACAGGGCGATGCACAGGAAGCCGGCCATGGAGAGGTTGACCAGCCCTGCGATCTCCTGGGCGAGGGGCTCGTCCAGGGGGAGAGCCCGCAGGTTCTCGACGTACACGGCTCCGAGCCCCAGTAGGTAGATGGACTGGGATGCCTGTACGGTGTCTCGGACGAGGAGCCGCACGCGCGAGCAGAAGAGCACCCAGGTCGGCCGACGTCCCCCGATCGCCTCGAGCCATCTCCATGCCCGCGAGGGTCGGTGGATGCCCTGTGTCGCGGTGCCGAGATGGATCGCGGCCCGGCGCGAGAGCCACTGCCAACACACCAGCATCGCGATGATGGCAACGGCCGTGGTTGCGGTCAGGGCTCCGATGTTGGCGCCCTCGGTGTACACGGCTGCGAGCCAGCGGCCGGGAATCTGGTTCCCCCCGGAGCTGCCGAGGTTGGCCACCGCGGCAAGCACCGCGCTGGGCTCGGTCGCGGTGACGATGGCCTCGGGATGCAGTGCGCGTAGCCAGATGATGGCGCCGACCATCGCGGCGGTCGATCCGGCCCACGCCAGCGGGACCAGGACGTTGCGTGGGATCAGCGAGGAGAGAACCAGAGCGGCCGTGCATCCGACAGCGCATGCGAACGCCAGGAGTACGGCGAGACCCACGAGGAGCTCCGCCGCAGCGGCAAGACCGGGGCGGAGCCACCAAGCCCAGGTCAACAGCGGGGGAGCGACCAGAACGACGAGCCAGACCAGGCCGGGGAACACGCGCCACCAGGTTTGCAGGGCCCGTGCCATCGGGGGGCGCGGACACGCACTCCACAACGGGTCTCCCTCGAGCTCTTCGAGGACCGGTAGTGCCAGCGTCAACGCCGAGGCAATCGCCATCACGACGGCGAGCTGGGTCATCAGGGTCGCCAGCTGGATGAGCGCCGATGCGGCCAGGACGTCGAGCGGCGCCGGTAGTGCGCTGATCCGGTCGGCGAGGGCGCCCGCGAGCCAAACCTCGACCGTGATGAGTGCGCCGCCGCCGAGCACCAGACCGAGGAGTCGGATCCAGCCCGTGTGGAGATTCCCGCGCCACCCCTGTACGAGGTCGCAGCGGAAGCTCAGCCAGAGGGCTCGAGCAGCCAACGTTCCAGCTCCTGGGGGTCACGGACGCCAGCTCGTCGGCCGGTCACCCCGCCGTGCTCGATTCGCACGACCTCATCGGCGAGTGCAGCCACGTGCGCCACAGTATGCGTCGTGATGACCACGGCAGCGCCGCGATCGGCGGTCAGGCGGAGGACGTTGCGGACAGCCACCTGGGCCTCCAGATCCAGCGCCGTCATCGGCTCGTCCACGAGCAGTAGATCCGGCTGTGTGATCAGCACTGCTGCCAGCGCGACGCGTTGTGCCTGGCCGTGGGAAAGCGCCTGCCCCCTGCGATGCTCGAACCCGCTGATGCCGAGGTCGGCGAGAAGTGCACGCGACCGCTCAGCGACGGCGACGGTGTCGTCATGGCCCCATAGACCGGCGCGAAGGAGCAGTAGCTCCTGGACGGTGAGGTGCGGCGGCAAGGTCGGACGATCCGGCAGGAATGCGAGACGGCTGCGTGCCGCAATAGGCTCGGAGATCGGATCGTGGCCGAACACGCGGGTCGAGCCGTGCGCAGGCTGAGCGAGCCCCGCCGCCAGGCGGAGCGTTGTCGTCTTGCCGGCGCCGTTGGGCCCGACCAGCGCTGTGATCCGGCCAGCGTGAATCTCCAGGGAGAGGCGGTCCA
>CAZEJK010000012.1:0-373 GCA_964512045.1 uncultured Thermoanaerobaculia bacterium | reverse complement strand
GTAGCGAACGGTGACGTCAGAGATGACCAGAGGAGAGACCGCGCTCATCGTGATGGCGCCTCCGGGTGTGGGCTCTGCGCTTTCATAGGTGTGGATGCGAGGGTGTTCGGCGCCGCACGTGCAGCCGTGCAGGTCGGTTGTCAACGACCTCAACGACCTCCACTATCAGCCCATCGATGACGACGGTGGCGCCAGGCAGCAGCGTGCCCTCGATCATCCAGTCCACCAGTCCACCTATCGACTCGAACCGCTCATTGCCCAGCTCGCGTTCGGTCAGTCGTTCGAGCCGCCGGAGGGGAAGATGGGCGGGCACGAGCCAACCCCCGTCAACCAGCTCGATTCGATCCGGACGGCCGTGGTCGAACTCGTCCTC
>CAZEJK010000011.1:0-48143 GCA_964512045.1 uncultured Thermoanaerobaculia bacterium | reverse complement strand
GGGATGGGATGTGGAATCAGAGCCCGAGAACGGCAGCCAGACCCGTCGCGAAGGCCCTGTGGTCGTCGTGGGCGAGCCTTCCGAGCCGCCGTTCGACCATGTCCCGCTTCACCGTCCTGATGATGGCGGTCACGACCGACGGGTACAGCAGACCCGCCTCGTGCCACTTTTCGACGAGGTGGTCGCCGGGCAGGAGCCGGGATGTGTTGCTCGTGACCGCGGCGACGACGACCTCGTGCCGGCGTCGGTTGAACTCGGTCGAGCTGAGGACCACCACCGGCCGACGCTTCGCATCCGACTCGTCTGTGAACACGAACCTGACCAACGCCACGTCGCCGGGATCACAGATCGTCATAGGCGGCGTCAGTGTCGTTGGCCCAGAGCTCCGCCAGCACGGGGTCGGCCGCCGCGGAAAGGGCAACCACCCGATCCAAGGCAGCTTCCTCACCGGCGAGATCGCGATCCAGGCGTTCCTCCAGCGTCTGGATGATGTAGCTCCGCAGCGTCGTGTCGCCATGCGCCGCGGCGAGCCGGAGACGACGCTTCAACGTCGCCGGAACATCGACCGTCAACCGGACCCTCTCGCTCGTACTGTCCGCCACCGCCACCGCACCTCCGGTACCCACATTACCACAAATGCGGGGGAACGCCGGGTCATCGGCTGGAAGGGCAGGGGCTCCGCAGCGTTTGCGCGGGACTTCACGGTTGGCAGCTCATCGGCGATCTCTTACCGGCACGGCCGGTAATCAGGAAGCGCGTTCAGGGCTCGGATCGTCACCGCCATGTCGGCCGCATCGAACGAGCCGGAGCAGTCGGCATCGGCGCCGGGACAGGCCACAACAGCGGCGAAGACCGCTGCCGCGGCTGCGGCGACGTCAGCGCCGTCGAGATCGTCGTCACAGTCGCAGTCACCGAGCAGGTCGCCGGCCTCCCAGGCGCCGCGGTCGGTGCCGGTGCGGTAGGGACGCGACCACCAATCGATGTCGTGGTCGGGGACATCGCCGCCTACCGCCAGGCCCGAGTCCACGGCCGGGCTCGCAGGCCACGGTCGGCCGTCAAAGGTGCCGAGGTCGCTTGAGAACAGCTGCGGATCCTGCCCGCAGATGTCGTTGGCGCCCGGGCACGCGTCGTGCTTGACTCGCCAGACAACGTTCCAGTCGGCGCCAGTGGGGTCGGTCGGCAAGGCCGAGTCGTCATACCAGTACAGACAGCTGAGCTCGTTGGGTTGGGTGAAGTCTGTGGCGCCGATCAGCACCGAGTTGGTAATGGTGACCGACTCGGAGCCGTCACAGTCTGGATCCGAGTCGTAGCTGTCACCACAGCCGACCTCGATGAGGCAGTCGCCCTGACCCGTGATCGTGACGTTGGTCGCGGTCACCTGATCGCCGCGGTGGAGGTCTATGGCGAGCGCGTTGCCGGCGGCCCGACAGAGGTCGCCGGCCAGCATCAGCCCAAACCCGGCGTGGGCCGCGCAGTCGGCCATGAGGAACGAGTTCTCGACGATGGCGCTGCCCGATACCTTGAGCGGGTTGCCGGCGTTGCCGGTGGCAACCAGCCGCCGGACCTCGACCGTGCCGCCGGGATCGAGGTAGAGCAGGTCAAGCCCGTCGGAGGTGTTGTCGTGCACGTGGCAGTCCTCGAACACCCAGCGGCCAAGGGTGCTGTTGGTGCCGAGCCCGTCGCCGTACCCGCCCGTCTCCTGCGCCCAGCAGCCGAAAGGCTCGCCGCCGGGCCAGGTCTCACCGCAGCCGTTCCAGCCGATCTCGACCTCAGCGAACAGCAGATCGCCGGAGTTGCTGGAGTCACCGCCAATGTCGCCGTTCCATCCGTACCAACCGTTGGCGACCATCCGCACTCGCTCGAGGGTCCAGTCGGTCAGGCGGCCCGCGAGGATCGCGCCCGTCGCCAGGCCGTGGAAGTTGATATCGCGCAGCACGACCTCGCTCGAGTCGCTGGCAAACAGCCCCACCGGCGCCCAGTCGCCATACGGCGGCTGGTCGCGTTCGCAGCGCGAGGCGGCGCCTGGGCACGGGTCGGTACCGTGGCAATGGTCCTCGATGCAGGCGGAGTGATCGGTGATCTCCAGACAGGCGACCTCAACGTGCGAGGCGCCTTCGAGACTGAGGATCTGCCACGGACGCTCGCTGCCCCACAGCTCGGGAGGATCGGCACACCCGGTATCCCAGCCGGCACCGAGGACTCGGGTCGGCTGGCCCATGGACCCGGACGGTATCGGCAGCAACGTGCACTCGTAGGCGCCATCAGGCCAGCAGGCCTCTGCTCCTGGCGCGTTCAGGCCCATCCTGTAGCTACCGGTTGCAATGATGATGGTATCGCCACCGGTGATGCGAGCACTGCCGCCAGGCGGAAGTGCCTGAAACGGGTGGTTCCACGCGCACGGCTGGCCGGCTCCAGCGCCAGGGTACGGAGCATTAACGGTGCCGGAGCACTGACTGGCGGAACCGCCGTCCTGGCGCACGTAGTACGTCGTCTGCGCATCCCCTCGCGTGACCACCACCAAAGCGAGAGCAATACCAAGGAGCTGAGCCCGCCGTCCCATTCGCTGCACTCCCCTGCTTTCCAATCAGTATAACCGAGGGTCTGCACGACGTTGCAGGCTGCCAGGACGTCGGTATGAGCGACCCGGTCTTTCGCGACTCAGCACGCTGCTGCAGGTCAACCGAAAGAAGGTTCGCCGACGGCAGTGATCGTCATCTCTCGTGCGTGGTCCCCCGGGCCAGAGAAGCGAAGACGCCAGCGAGACAGAGGACGGCGAACAGCGTCAGAGCGACCCGCATGCAGTCGATGAACCGCTCCGCGTTGGTCGCGTCCACCGTGGCCTCGCCGAGCTGAACTGCCAAGATCACCATCACCGTGCCCATCGACAGCGTCATGCCCACCTGGCGCATGGTTCCCACCACCGCGCTGGCGACGCCGTAGGTGCGCCGCTCCACGGCACTCATGATCGCCTTGGTGTTGGGCGACGAGAAGAACGCGAAGCCGAGCCCGAGAACGACCAGACAGGCCACGATACCGGCAATCGGCGTCTCCCGACCCACGAGTACCAGCAGCGTCAACCCGACGCAGGTGACGCCCATCCCCGCTGACGCGACGGTGCGCGGCTCCACCCGGTCCGACAACCGGCCCGCGTACGGCGAAAGGACCGCCTGGATCAGCGGTTGCGCCACCAGAACGAGCCCGGCCACCTGCGGCGAGAACCCCCGCACATCCTGCAGGTACACACTCAGCAGGAAGCTCACGGCGAACGTCGCCGCGTAGTTGATCAGGGCGGCGAGGCTGGAGAAGGCGAACACTCTGTTGTGGCGGAAGAGACCGATGTCGATGATCGGCTGATCCTGCCGCAGCTCGTACAGGACGAATGCGAGCACACCGACCAGACCGAGGGGAAGCGTCGCCGCGGCGACGAGATGCGGCAGGCCGGCGAAGGCGTTCACTGTCAGCGACAGGGCTGTCACCAGGATCACGGAGCCGATCCAGTCGAAGCGCGAGCCGGCGGCATCGGCCCACTCGCCCTTGAGCAGCACCGTGATCACGACCACGAGCGCCAACCCCACGGGAAGATTGAGCCAGAAGATGGAGCGCCAGCCGAGGTGCTCGGTCATCACGCCACCCACGAACGGCCCCGACGACAGCCCGAGATACACGGCGGCCACATTGATGCCGAGGACCCTGCCGCGCTGCTCGAGGGGGAAGACCGAGACCAGAATCGCCATCCCGGTTGCGAAGATCATTGCCGCGCTGAACCCCTGAAGCGCCCGGCCCACGATCACCACGGCGCCCGACGGCGCCGCCGCGATGAGCACCGAGGTCAGGGTGAAGCCCACCATGCCCGCCGCATAGATCCGCTTGCGTCCGTAGATGTCGCCGAGGCGACCGAACGGAATCGAGAATGCCGCGGCGGTGGTGAGGAAGGCCATGTTGACCCAGCCCAGCGCTGCCGGGCTCATGGCGAAGTCGGCGCCGATCGACGGCAGGGCCACATTGACCGAAGAACCCATGAACGGCCCGAGAAACGAGGTCAGCGTCGCCACCACCAGCGCTGCGCGCTCGGTTGTTGGAGCGGGCGCGTCGCGAGTGCTCTGCTCCTCGGGAACCGGACCATGAGACGACAAGAGACTCCCTCCGCGTTCGTGTCGGCCGATCAGCGCAGCCCGTTCACTCTCGTGAGTCCACGGCTCATCGCGCAGTCGGGCCGAGCGATGCTACCACGCAGCACAGTCGGGCCAGATGAGCCGATGACGACCTCTCTCCGGCGGGGACGCGACACATTCGCAGCGATCGACAGTACACTGGTGCCATGTGCATCCACCACACGAGACGGTTCGCTCGGGCCGTGGTGACGGCCTGTCTGATGACACTCCCGATGTTCACCACGGTGGCGAGCGCGACCGACGGGGGAGGCGACGTGGCGACATGGAAGCAGCTCGAGACGCTCAAGGACCAGCAGAAGTACGAGGCCGCCTCCCAGGTCGCCGGCGAGCTGCTCGAGGCGGCGCGGACGGCAGGTGACGCCGACGGCTGGACCCGCGCGCTGATCGAACGGGCGACGCTCAGGATCGCGCTCCACGAGCCCGAGACCGCGGTCCGCGAGCTCCTCAACGCCGAGTGGCCGGGGGCTCCTCGGTCGCAGCTGATCCTCCACCTGTACGCGGCGCACGCCCTCCAGGAGTACCTGGATTGGTACTCGTGGGAGATCCGTCAGCGCGAGCGGGTGGTGTCCGACGACGAGGTGGACCTGAAGCTCTGGACCGCCACGCAGATCCGCGCCGCGGCCCACCGCCACTTCGCGCACGCATGGTCCGGTCGCGAGGCGTGGGGCGGCGAGTCACTCGGCGACCTGTCGCGCTGGATCGATCAGAACTCCTACCCCGCCCGGATCCGCGGCACCCTGCGCGATGCCGTCAGCTACATGTGGGTGCGACTGCTGGCGGACGAGTCATGGTGGCGGCCGGAGCACGACGCCGAGCGGTTCCGGCTCGACGTCCCGGAGCTGGTGGACGGCGACCCGGACACAGCTTCGCGCCTCGATCTGACGTCGCCTCAGGTCCATCCGCTGCAGAAGCTCGGCGCCGTGCTCTCCGACCTGGAGGCGTGGCACCGCAACAGCGACCGCCCCGAGGCCGCGTTCGAGGCGCGGCGGCACCGGCTGGAACGGCTGTTCGCGGCGTTCACCAGCGATGACGACCGGGAGGCGATCCGCACCAACCTGACGAGCCATCTCGAGCAGCTGGACCGCGCGCTCCCGTGGTGGTCGATGGGCCAGGCCACCCTCGCCGACATGCTCCGCTCCGACGACGCCCCGGACGCTCTGATCCACGCTCGCACCGCCGCGTCCGAGGGGCTCCGCGCCCACCCGAGCTCGATCGGCGGTGAGCGCTGCCGGTGGCTGGTGGCCGATCTCGAGGCGCCGCAGATGGCACTCGAGACGATGGCTGTGGACGGGCTCGGCCGGCGCTCGCTGCGCGTCACCCACCGCAACATCGGCAGGCTCCACTTCCGGGCGTACCGGCTGGATCCCAAGAGCCTGCTGGCGTCCGCGGAACGCTGGCAGGTCCTGCCCGATCGCAACGAGGTGGAGCGCATCGTGCGCCAGCAGGAGCCGGCCGCAACGTGGTTGGTCGACCTGCCCGCGACGCCGGATCTGCGCGACCACCGGACATACGTCACGCCCGCGATCCAATCCACCGGGCTCTATCTGATCGCCGCCTCGACGCGCGAGGACTTCAGCCCGCGGGCGTCGAACGTCACCGCCGTGACGGTCCACCTGGGCTCGGTGGTCATCGTCTCCCGTCGTGTGGACGACGGGCTCGAGATCTCGGTCCGCAACGGCCGGACCGGCGAGCCGCTGGCTGGCGCGCGAGTCAAGGTGCTGAGCTGGCAGTGGCGCGAGGGCCATAGAATGATCGCTTCGGGCCGGACGGACCGCAGCGGCCGGTTCTTCCGAAGCAGGCTCGACGCCTCTGGTCAGCGCCTGCTGGTCGTGGCGCAGCACGGCGAGGAGACGGTCCTCCATGACGGCGTCCACCTCGGCTCCGACCGGCCGCAGCCGCGGGAGCGCGAGGACGCGCTGATCTATACCGACCGCAGCGTCTACCGGCCCGGACAACCGCTCCACTACAAGATCGTCGCCTACCACGGCAGCACCGCCGACGCGCACTACACCACCTGTCCCGAGCACGAGGTGGAGGTATCACTGGTGGACGCCAACGGCGACACGGTGGCCACCGAGCGCGTGCTCACCAACACGTTCGGATCGGCATCGGGAACGTTCGAGATCCCCGAGGGACGGCTCCTCGGTGTGTGGAGCGTGCGCACCTCCATGGGCTCCCGCTCGCGGATCCGCGTCGAGGCGTACAAGCGTCCGACGTTCGAGGTCACGCTGCTCGAGGCGGAGACCGCGCTGCGCCTGAACCGCCCCGCCACCCTCACCGGTGAGGCGCGCTACTACTTCGGCCTACCGGTCACCGACGCCACGGCCGACTGGCGAGTCGAACGGGTTCCAGTGTGGCCGCGGTGGTGGTGGTGGACCCCGCCGTCCGCCGAGCCGCAGCGAGTGGCCAGCGGCACCTCTGAGGTCAACGCGGACGGCCAGTTCGAGATCGCTTTCACACCAGAGGCCGACGAGCGCGAGGCCGAGTCGGGGGTGACCTACCGTTTCCGGATCTCGGCTCAGGTCACCGATCCCGGCGGCGAGACCCGCTCGGCAGAGCGCACGATCCGCCTCGGGTTCGTGACCGTGGAGCTGACGGTGGACACGCCGGCCGGGTTCATGCCAGCCGGAGAGCCGATGGAGCTGACCGTCCACCGGCAGAGCCTGGACGGGGCGCCGCTGGCCGGGCTCAGCAGCTGGCGTCTGCTGCGTCTCGAGCCGCCACGCGACGTGGTGCTCCCCGCCGACGCACCACCGCCATCCGTGCTCGCCGACACCGATCAGGACCCCTACGCCACCGAAGGCGACCGGCTCCGACCGCGCTGGTCCACCGAGTACACGCCCGGCGCGTGGCTCGCACAGTGGGAGGCCGGCCGGAAGGTGGAGAGCGGCACGCTGATCCACGACGCCACCGGCAACGCAACCGTGCCCGTGCAACGACTCCGTTCCGGCGCGTACCGGCTTGAGGTCACCAGCGAGGACCCGTTTGGCGCGACGCGCACCATCACCCACGACATCGTCGTGACAGGCGACCGGACACCCGAGCTGCCACTCCCGGCCGTGCTGATGATCGAGCGTGGCACGGTGGAGGCCGGTGGAACACTGCGCGCACTGGTCGGCTCAGGCCTCGAGGACCAGGAGCTGGTGCTCGAGCTGCTGGAGGGCGACCGGCGGATCGAGCGCCGGGTGCTCCGAGCCTCCACCGCCCACCCCGAGCTCCTGGAGATCCCGGTGAGTCGGGAGCGTCGCGGCGGGTTCACGGTCCGGCTGTCGACCCTCGCCGACCACCAGCTGATGGTGCTGAGCGAGCGGATCACCGTGCCGTGGACGGATCGCAGGCTGGAGGTGGAGCTGTCGACGTTCCGCGATCGTCTGCGGCCCGGCACGGAGGAGACGTTTGCGGTGACCGTCCGGTCGGCCGACGGCACGCCGGTGGAGACGGGCGTGACCGAGCTGCTGGCGTACATGTACGACCGTAGCCTGGACCTGTTCGCCACGCACTCGCCACCGCAACCGCTCAGCATCTACCCCACCGCCCCGAGCCCCTGGCAGCTGCAGACCACCCTGGGCCGCGGCCCGACCGTGTGGAGCGAGCAGCAGGGACCGTTGGTGACGCCACCGCGCTCGCTCGACGCTGATCGGTTGAGGTTCCTCGACGGCGTCCCGATCGGCGGTCCCGGCATGCGCCGCGACATGGTGATGATGCGCGCCGCGGGGCCGATGCCAGAGACGGCGCCGGCGCCGATGGCGGCGGCCCCTGCCGAGGAGGAGGCTGCCGTTCTCGACGAGCTCGTCGTGGCCAGCGACGCGGCAAAGACGGCAGAGCCGGAGCAGCCGCCGGCCGAGACCGTGCGCACCGACTTCGCCGAGACGGCGTTCTTCGAGCCGCATCTGCGCCTCGATCGCGACGGCGCTGCGACGATCACCTTCCAGGTGCCGGACTCCGTCACCGAGTGGAATGTCTGGGTCCACGCCCTGACCCGCGATCTGCGCTCCGGCTCCCTGGAGAAGCGGACCCGATCAGTGCGCGACCTGATGGTCCGCCCGTCGCTGCCACGGTTCTTCCGCGAGGGCGACCGTGCCGAGCTGGTGATGGTCGTCAACAACGCCGGCGAGAGCGCGCTCACGGGCACCCTCGCCTTCGAGCTGATCGACGCCGAGACCGAGGAGAGCGTGGCGGAGGCGTTCGGGGTCACACCAGATGTCGCCACGGCCAGCTTCGAGGTGGCCCCGGGCGGCAGCGACCGGCACGTGGTGCCGGTGACGGTGCCCGCACGGCTGGGCGACGTCGCGGTGCGGGTGATCGCTCGCGCCGGCGATCTCTCCGACGGTGAGCTGCGACCGCTGCCGGTGCTCCCCGGGCGGATGCACCTGGTGCGCTCACGGTTCGCCGCGGTGCAGCCCGACAGCTCGCGCGCCCTGGAGTTTCCCGCACTGACCGCGGACGACGATCCGACGCGGATCAACGACCGGCTGGTGGTCACCGTCGAGGCTCAGCTCGCCGCGGCCACTCTGGCGGCGCTCCCGTACCTGGTCACCTACCCGTACGAGTGCACCGAGCAGACGCTGAACCGGTTTCTGTCCGCGGGGATCCTGTCCGAGGTGTACGGCCGGTTCCCGGCTGTGTCGAAGATGGCCGAAACGCTCTCCCAGCGTGAGACGCGGCTGCAACCCTGGGAGGCGGACAATCCGAACCGGGCGATGGCGCTGGAGGAGACGCCGTGGCTGGTGCTGTCGCGCGGCGGCGCCACTGACCCGGAGCGTTTGATCAATCTGCTCGACACGCAACGGGTCGAGCGGGAGCGGGCGGCGGCACTCACCCGGCTCAAGGAGGCGCAAACATCCGAAGGCGGGTTCCCGTGGTGGTCCGGCGGACCGCCGTCGGAGTACCTGACGCTGTACATGCTCGACGGGTTCGCCCGCGCTCTGGAGTTCGGCATCGAGGTTCCACGGCCGATGGTGCAGCGTGGATGGGCGTTCTTGAAGCAGCTCGTGGAGCGGAACCTCGAGCGGTGGATCGACGCGGACCGCTGCCCCGCGCCGGTGGCGTACCTGTCGTACGTGCTGTCGTGCTACCCCGACACGAGCTGGACCGGTGGTGTGTTCACCGACGACGACCGGGATGCGCTCCTCGAGCTGGCGTTCGAGCACTGGCGGGAGCTGGCGCCTCGGCTCAAGTGCTACCTGGCGCTGGCGTTGCACCGCGCCGGCCGCACCGATGACGGCCAGCTCCTGCTCGACAGCGTCATGGACTCGGCACAGACCGATCCGGATCTGGGAACGTACTGGGCGCCTGAGGACCGCGCATGGCTCTGGTACAACGACACCGTCGAGACCCACGCGTTCGCCCTCCGGACGCTCACTGAGCTCGAGCCCGACGATCCGCAGGTGGACGGGCTCGTGCAGTGGCTCCTGCTGAACCGCACGCTCAACCACTGGAAGTCGACACGAGCCACGGCAGAGGCGCTGTACGCGCTGGTGCCGGTGCTGGCCGAGCGGGGCGCGATCGGCGCCCGGGAGACCGCGACTGTCCAGCTCGGCGAGCGGACGACCGAGATGGTGTGGCCCGCCGACGAGTTTTTGGGACCGCAGCGGACGGTGGTCGACGGCCCGGAGGTCACACCCGAGATGGGCACGGTGACCGTGGCGAAGGGCGGCCCCGGGCTGGCGTTCGCCTCGGCCACCTGGCACTTCTCCACCGAGGAGCTGCCCGAGGCGGCCGACGGCGATCTGTTCGCGGTCGAGCGCACCTACTTCAAGCGCGAGCCGGACACCAGCGGCCAGTGGTCGCTGACGCCGTTGGCCAGCGGCGTCCACCTTGCGCCCGGCGACCAGGTGGAGGTCCATCTCAGCGTGCGAGCCAAGCACGCCGCCGAGTACGTGCACCTGCGCGACCCGCGACCGGCCGGCCTCGAACCGGAGACGCTGCGCTCCGGCTACCGGTGGGACCTCGGGCTCGCGCGCTACGAGGCGATCCACGACAGCGCCACGAGCTTCTTCATGGAGTGGGTGCCTGCGGGCGAGTACACGCTGAAGCACCGGCTGCGGGTGGTCCACGGCGGCACGTTCCGGGTGGCGCCGGCGACGCTGCAGTCGATGTACGCGCCGGAGTTCGCGGCCCACTCGGCAGGGCATGTGGTGGTCATCGAAGGCGAGGACGCCTCGTCGTCGGGCGACGGGTTCGCGCAGACCCTGTCGGCGCTACGGCGCCACCTCGAGCGGCACCCGTACGCCGAGGCACAGGATGTCTACAAGCTGCTCCACCACTCGGTGATGGGCCCGGCGCACGCGATCGAGGATGCCGACGCTGCGCGCTCGTGGCTCGAGCGGGAGCTCGAGACGCTCGGGCCCGCACAGGACGACGAACCGCTGGTGGAGCGGCTCGGCGGCGAGCCGGAGATAGTGCGCGTGCACCTGCGGCCGTTCGTGGCTTCCGGTGGCGATCCGGACGCGCTCAACACCGCCTTCGTGGCGAGTGCCTCGGCGGTACCGCGGCGACCAGAGCGTCTCGGGAGGCTGCTCGAAGCCGCAGCGGCGTGGCTGCACGAGAGCGGGCGAGCGGAGCTGGCCGAAGGCCTGCAGCATCTCGCCAAGCGGCAGGCGCCGGGGTACGGAGCCGTCCACCACAGCCAACGGTACACAGACGCCGCCGTACCGGCGTACCGCGTGCTCACGGCGGAGGAAGCGGCGACGGTTCTCAAAGAAGGGTCGTGAGCTTCGAGCTCTCCCCCGCCCGGGAGCTGAACGTCACGCGGCTACGACCCCGAAGGCGCTTTCGATCGGTGGCGTCGCGCTCGCTATACTGACGCATGGTGGTACGCGACGACGACCGCACCGAGCTGAACGAGCACCCGACACTGGCGGATGACGGTCACGGCCCAACGCGGGCCGCCGGTCCGTCGTCGGAGGGCCGCCGCCTCCCCCAGACCGAGCCGCTGTTCCGACAGGATCAGCTGGTGGCGGGCCGATACCGAATCGTGCGTTTCATCGCCCGCGGCGGCATGGCCGAGGTGTACGAGGCCCACGACGATGACCTCGGAGAAACTGTGGCCCTGAAGGTGATCCTGCCCGAGGTGGCCGCCGGTCCGAAGATGCTCGAGCGGTTCAAGCGCGAGATTCTTCTCGCCCGCAAGGTCACCCATCCGAACGTGTGCCGGATCTTCGACGTGGGCTACCACGCCGATCCGGAGCGCGGCCACCTTACCTTCCTGACCATGCAGCTGCTGCGCGGCAGCTCTCTATCGGAGCATCTCCGAGCACATGGCCCGCTACCCACCGGCGAGACACTCCAGATCGCACACAAGATTCTCGCCGGTCTCGGCGCTGCGCACGCGGTCGGTGTTGTCCACCGCGACCTCAAGCCCCAGAACGTGCTGCTCATCGACAGCGAGCACGGCCCCGAACCGGTCATCACCGACTTCGGTCTGGCCCGTGCCCACTCCAGCGAGGAGAGCTCGGGAATCTCCGGAACCGGCGGCACGATCCTCGGAACCCCGGCGTACATGGCGCCCGAGCAGCTCCAACGGGGCGCGATCACCCCCGCCACCGATGTCTACGCCTGCGGTCTGCTGCTGTACGAGATGCTCACCGGCCGCCGGCCGTTCTCCGGCGGCACACCCTACGAGCTCGCGTTCCGACGCCTCGAGGAGCCCCCGACACCCCTGAGCTCGCACGAGATCACGGTGGACGATGCCCTGGAGCGAACGGTGCTGCGCTGTCTGGCGCTCGATCCGAGCCGCCGATTCGCCGATGCCACCGAGCTCGCCGCTGCGCTCGCGCCCAGCTCTTCTGTCGCAGTCTCAACACGAGCGTGGGCGCCGTGGACGATCACCGCAGGAGCGGCTCTTCTCGGGCTGCTCGTCGTGCTGGCGGTCATGCTCTGGCGCGGGCCTTCGCCGCCCCCCGCCGGCACCGCCGCACGCCCTGCGGTCGCTGTGCTGGGCTTTCGCAACGTCTCTGGCGCCGACGGTGCTGCCTGGATGTCGACAGCTCTGGCCGAGACCCTGACCACGGAGCTCGCCGCGGGTGGGCAGCTGCGGACCGTACCCGGCGAGACGGTCGCGCGGCTCCGATTCGAGCTCGGGCTCGAGAGCGCCGGCACGCTGGCTGCCGACACCCTCCGCGCGATCCACCGCAACGTCGGCGCAGACTACGTGCTCACAGGCTCCTACATCTCCTTACCGCAGCCTTCCGGTGACACTCTGCGGTTGGATGTCCGCGCCCAGAACGCCCGTACCGGCGAGACGGTTGCGGTCACCGCTGCCAATGGCCCACAGAGCACGCTGTTCGACCTCGTCCATCAGGTCACCAGTGAGCTCCGCCGACAGCTCGGTATCGCTGGGCTCGACGCATCCGCCACCGAGCAATGGCGAGCCTCGCTTCCGACCGGCAGCGAAGCAGCGCGGCATCTCGCCGAGGGGCTCGAGCACCTCCGCACATTCGAGCTCACCGCTGCCCGTGACGACTTCCAGGCTGCGGTGGCAGCCGATCCCGATCTCGCCCGCGGCTGGGAGGAGCTCGCTCGCACGTGGAGTAGCCTCGGTTACGCCGTGCGTGCCCAAGAGGCACTCCAACGCGCCGTCGGGCTTTCCGAGGGTCTCCCAAGGGCGACACGGTTGCGCCTCGATGCGCGGCTTGCGGAGGCGCGCAACGACTGGGACACCGCTGTGGCCACCTGGTCCACGCTGTGGCAGTTCTTCCCGGACGAGCTCGCCTACGGTCTGCCACTGATCGACGCTCAGCTCAAGGCCGGCACGAGCGCCGCCGCCGAAGCAACGCTCACCGCACTCCGCGGCCTTCCCGAACCCACAGGTACCGACCCGCGCCTCGATCTCGAGGAGATCGCCATCGCAGCGGCCGTCGGCGACGCTCAGCGGATGGTTACGGCCGCGCGGCGTGCGGTCGACGCCGGTGACCGCTCCGGGGCTCGGATGTTGGCGGCTCGTGCCCGGCTCGCCCTCGCCGCAGCTCAGGTCCGTCTCGGTGAGCAGGAGCCGGTCGGGCGGCTGTGCGATGCCGCCCAGACCGTGTTCGCGGAGGCGGGCGACCGCGCTGGCGAAGGACAGCTCCAGCTGGTTCGTGGCGCCGCCGCGTACCATCGTGGGGATCTCGACGCTGCCGAGGCGCACTGGACGACTGCCCGTGCCACCTTTCGCGAGCTCGGCGCTCGCGCCGACGAGCTGAAGGCGCTGGGCAACCTCGCAGGCGTCGCGTTCCACCGGGGCCAGCTCGACACCGCCGAGGCGACGTTCCGCGAGATCCTCGATGTGGCTCGCGAGGTCATCGACCGCAGCACCGAGGCACGGACGCTGAACAACCTGGCCGTGATCCATCAGCGACGAGCGGAGCTCTCACAGGCACGCGAGCTGCTCGAAGGCTCATTGCAGATCCGCCGGTCGATGGGGGACCGCAGCGGGACAGCAGCGACCCTCGGCAACCTGGGTGGCGTGCAGATTGCCCTCGGCGATCTCGACGCTGCCGAGGCCACGTTTGCAGAGGCGCACACGCTGGCCACCGAGCTCGGCAATCGCCGGCTCCAGGCTGAAGCGCTCTCCGGTCAGGGTGATGTGGCGTACTGGCGGGATCGGCTCGAGCTCGCCGCTGACCGCTTCGAGTCGGCTCGCGCCCTGTACGAGGCGATGGGGCAGGTGCCCGCAGCGGAGGAGGCCAGCCGCGAGCTGGCCAGCGTTGCGCTTGCCAGGGGTGACGCGGACACAGCGAACGCCGCCTATCGTGAGCTCGCCAAAGCGGCGTCCGAGCGCGGCGACACCGCCGCTGAGCTCAGCTCCCGTACTGGCCTCATCCGAGGCCTCGTCGCTGCGCGGGATATCCCGGGTGCCCGCGAGGCCGCTGCGAGGGCCCGGCAGCTGGCAGGGCCCGAGGGCAGCGATGTACTTGTGAGGACCGCCATCGCCCGCGTGGACTCGGCCGAGGGGAACCACGCCGAAGCGCTCTCCGCTCTTCGCAACGCTGTGGAGAGCGCACGCTCGCGCTCCATCCTCGGGCTCGAGCTGGAGGCCGAGGTCGCCCTGGGAGCTGCCGAGATCACGGCCGGACGCGAGGCCACCGGCAGGCAGCGGCTCGAACGCACTGCAGCGCGCGCCGAAGCAGCCGGCTTCGCCCTGATCGCGCGCCACGCGCGCGAGGCACTCGCCGGAGAGTAGACGAGCATTCTCCACCGCAGCACCTTTCAACCGGAGCTCGGGCGTCTCCACCAATCCAAGCGAGCAATCGGGTACGATGGTGCCATCACAACCGGCCCCTGGAGTCACCTGCATGGCGAACCCGGCGAGCACACGGACGCGCAACCTGACCTCCGTCGACACCACATGGCTGCGGATGGAGGATCCGACCAACCTGATGATGATCACTGGCGTTCTGGTCTTCTCAGAACCGCTCGATCTCGACCGGTTGCGCGCGACGATGACCGACCGGCTGCTCCGCTACGGCCGCTTCCGGCAGAAGGTGGAGGAGTCCGCGATCCCGTTCGGACGACCGCGTTGGCGGTTCGACCGAACCTTCGATCTCGACGCCCACATCACCCGAATGGCACTCCCCTCACCGGGCGACCGCCAGGCGCTGCAGGAGGTTGTGTCGCATCTGATGTCGACGCCGCTGGACGTGACCAAGCCGCTGTGGCACTTCCACGTGATCGAAGGTTTCGACGGCGGCACTGCACTGGTCATCCGCCTGCACCACTGCATCGCCGACGGGATCGCGCTGGTGATGGTCATGCTGTCGATGGCGGATAACGCCGAGGTGGCGCTGCCCGTCCCTCGCCCGTACCGGCGCCAAAGCCGGACGCCCACCGAGAAGCTGATGCGGCCGATGGTGGTACCGATGGCTCGCGCGGCCCGGCAGGCACGGCGGATGACCGAGAACGTGCTCCACGAGGGCGTCGAGACTGTCCTCAACCCCTCGCGGGCGTTCAACATGGCAGAGCTCGCCACCAACGCTGCCAGCGCTCTGGCGCGCCTGCTCCGGCTCGATCCCGATCCGCCGACCGCGTTCAAGGGGAGCCTCGGCATCCGCAAGCTCGCCGTCTGGACCCCGAGGCATCCACTCGCCGAGGTCAAGGCGAGCGGTCGCCGGATCGGCGCGACCATCAACGACATCCTGATGGCGGTGGTCACCGGGGCGCTGCGCGGGTACCTCCTCGAGCGTGGACACGTTCCGGAGGACCTGAGCATCCGCGCGGTCATTCCGGTGAACCTCCGGCCACCGGAGGAGATGCACGAGCTCGGCAACCGGTTCGGACTGGTGTTCCTGTCACTGCCGGTCGGAATCTCCGACCCGATCGACCGTCAAGCGGTCGTCCAGGAACGGATGCGGGAGCTGAAAGGCTCCGCCGAGCCGGTGGTGGCGTTTGGCGCACTGGCCATCGCGGGAACCACCACCACCGAGATCCAGAACGCCGCGGTGCAGCTGTTCGGCTCCAAGGCCACCGCGGTGATGACCAACGTCCCCGGCCCCCGCCATCCGCTCGAGCTCGCCGGCCAGAGGATCTCCGATGTGATGTTCTGGGTCCCGCAGTCGGCTCGCCTCGGCCTCGGGATCAGCATCCTGTCGTACGCCGGCTTCGTCCGCGTGGGCTTTGCGGTGGACGCGCGTCTCGTTCCCGATCCGGAGCGGATGGTGGAGGCGTTCGAGCGCGAGTACGCGGACTGCTTCGAGATGATCGCGGAGATGCCGGAGGAGCGGGGGTAGCGACTCACGGATCAGCATCTTCGAGAGTTCGAAGCAACGTTCAGAATGCAGAATGCAGAGTGCAGAATGCAGAGTGCAGAATGCCGCCCGTCCCACAGCCTGCTCTGCGAGCTTCAGGGGTCGAAGGGTGCTCGGACGCTCGGTGCTTCTACTGGAGCTCGCGCGCGAACATGATGATCAGGATCGCCTCCCCGAGCAGGCCCTGGGCGAGGACGAGCAACGCCAGCGACGGTCCGATGAGAACGGTCGCGTAGATGTACGAGGCGCCGGACAGCACCACCAGGGAGATCACGAACTGGGGAAACAGACCGGGATCGCCGCGCCCCCTCGCCTCGAGCAGACGGCGCAGAAACCGTTGCGACAGCAGCACGAAAACGGCCATTGCGAGAAACGAGTACTCCGCCAGCTGTGGGCTCGCCAAGAACACGTCGTAGACACCGTGCAGGAGAACCACGAGCGGGAACACAGTGTTGAAGTCAGCGCTCACCCGAGCGGACGGCTCCCGGGCCTGGTCGAACAGAGCCACCGCGGCGAGAGCGGTCAGCGCCATGTGCAGGAAGTTGGCGGTCAGAAACCGCGCGATCGCCGTCCCCAACGCCATCCCCTGGAAGTACGAGACGTTCTCTTCTGCGGCAAAGCCGAGCCCCACCAGCGCTCCACAGGTGAGCGCCTCGAGCCGCGAGCGACGGCGGATCAGCGCCGGCAGCAGCGGCAGGAACAGCAGCACCTTCATCAGCTCCTCACGCAGGCCGACGCCGAAGATGTAGTAGATCGCGTCCGCCACCGGATGCCCGGTGGGGCGAAAGCCGAACACCGCATGCTCGAACGTGGCGAGCAGAAGGGTGGGATAGATCGAGAGCACCCCGAGACAGAACGCCGCCACGTACAGACCGATCCGGCCACTCACGTCGCGAACCTGACCCACTCTGACGCTAAAGGCGAACCAGAGCCCACCCGCAATCACCGCCAGGAGCACCGGTCCGAGGGTGGTTCCGGCAAAGCTGGCCGGCCACAGCCATACCAGGACGGGCCCCCACTCACCCTGCTTGAGCGCAATATCCACTCGCAGGCGGGGTGTCATCGCATCCCTGAACGCAGGATCCTCGAGTCGCTCCGACAGCCGGTCCCACGCTCCGATCCGCGCCAGAAGCCGCAGCGCTCGCCGCCGATCCGTGCCGGCGTCCGGAAACGCCGAGCCTTCGCGGGCAAAGCGCTCGGCGGCGGTCTCGAGATCCCCGTTGCGGAGCGCCTCGCGACCCAGCAGATGGTTCGCCCAGCGTACGGGGGGGTCTGCGGATGCGGCCTCCACCACCTCCTCGCGCACGTTGCCGCCGGCGTCCGGGACCCGCACGGTGTACCAGAACGTAGCGAGCGGCCGTGTCGGCTCCTCGAGGCTGCGCAGACGGCGTACGATCTCCGCCTGCGGAACTGGCGGCCGTTGCGGACCGGCGAGCACGCCTCCACCGTTCCTGCGCGCGGCGTGCACCTCGATGAACTCGATCCACATCGCGACGTCGTCCGGGGTCGCGGACACCATCCGCCAGTACAGCAGCTCGGCCTCGGCAAGCTGCCCCAGCTGCACCATCCGCTCGGCCTGCTCCTGGGTCGAGGCGGCGCCGATCCACACCCCGCGGACACCGAGGGCCACCACCACCGATACTGCAGCGATCACGACTGACGGCACGATCAGGCGCCGCCATGTCGGCTGCCGGATCAGGATCCGGAGACGGCGAAGTTCCACGCTGAGATGCTCTCGAGCCTCGGGCGCAGGTAGTCATCCACGTAGCTGCGGTGCTGCGGGTTGATCCGGAACGCCTCCACCTGTTCGAGGTCGTCAAACGACATGCACAGCTGGAGATGCCACTGCTGCCGCGTGCTGTCGTCCGCGGCCACCCCGATCGACACGGTGGTCACCATCGGGATCGACCACAGCACCTGCTGGCTCTGATCGACGATCTCGGCCAGCGCCGCTGGAGTTGCATACTCATGCTGAAACCGCATCACCACCGTTCGCTGAATCATGATCTCTCCTCCAACTCCTCGTGCGCTGTGCCGCCGCCGTGCCCTGCCGAGCCTTAGCTGGCTGGCGGCCGGCGTCCGACCCACCGGTTGTACACCGCCAGCGACACCGCTGTGAACATCGCCAGCACCGCGAACAGAACCCACATCAGGTCCGGTCGGTCGATCCCCTCCGGACCGAAGTACTGGTACGAGACGCCGGACAGCAGACCGCCGAACAGGTTGCCGAGTGCAACACACCAGTAGAAGTATCCCATGTACATCCCCACCTTGTTCGGTGGAGCGATGCGACCCGCGTACTCCTTCGACTTGGGGCTGGCCAGCATCTCCCCAACCGAGAACACCAGCACGGCGAAGACCACCACCCAGCCGCTCGCGCCGGCCAGGTAGAGCAGGAAGCTGACCACCGTCACCGAGACACCGAGAATCATGGTGGTAAACGGACGCAGGTTGCGCGCCAGGTACGAGATCAGCACCTGGAAACAGATGATGCCGAAGGCGTTGAGGTTGATCAGGTGCTCGGGCTTCACCTGCCCATTGACCAGCACCGCCCTGGCCCAGTTGGAGGTGTCCAGGCCGAGCGAGCTCGCCGCGCCCGTGATCACGGCCGCCACCGGCTCGAGGGTGGAGATGAGGTCGGTCGTGTCCACATAGTCCCGGATGTACTCCGGCAGCGTCATGAAGATCTGATTGAACGAGGTCCAGAACCCGGCCATGAGCAGGAGGAACACCAGGTAGCGACCCTCGCCGACGCGAAGCCTCTGCAGGGGCCACGCGACGCTCTCGGTCTCGGAGCCTCGCACGGCTCGCACCACCACGTCCCACAGCAGGTTGACGCCGATCCACACCGCCGCGATGATCCCCACCCACCTCAGATCGATCCACTTCGAGCCAAGCACCAGCAGGATGAGCAGGCCTGCGATGAGCAGGAAGAAGCGGAAGCTCCCGATCACCTCGACCATGCCGGATAGCACATCGCCGAGGCTCCGCTGGCCCTCGGCCTCCGTGTCCCGTTCGGGCTCGCGGTAGAACAGCAGGCACGCAAGCCCCATGAGCAGGATCCATCCCGCAGAGGCGAAGAACACGTACCGCCAGTCCCAGCCACGGACGACTCCAGCGACGATCGGTCCGAGGAAGCCGCCGATGTTGACCATCATGTAGAAGATCCCGAACCCCATCGTGCCGGTCTTCTCGTCCGTGGTCTTCGCGACCGTGGAGATCACCACCGGTTTGAACATGCCGTGGCCGATCGCCACCAGCAGGTACACCGCCAGGAACCCCCAGAATGTGCTGGGGAGCCCCAGCAGAACATAGGCCGGTGTCATCACGAGACACGAGGAGAGGAACATGGTGCGGTAGCCGTACCGATCCGCCAGCGCCCCGAACACCGCCGGGAACAGGTAGAGGAAGAACGTCGCGATGCCCTGGATGACGCCCCGATCCTCGGACGACAACCCGAGGCCACCGTCGGCGACGGCGCCTGTCAGATAGAGCGAGGACACGGCATAGAAGCCGTACCACCCCATCCGTTCGAAGATCTCCATCACGTTCGCGGCCCAGAACGCCCGAGGAAACTGTCGGAGCAATGAGCCTGGGTTCGCCGACGAAGCTTGGGTCTGCTGATCTGTCACGTCGCCCACCTCCTGGCAGCGCCGTCTATCTTGCGGTCACCGAAGGAGACCGTCAACCAAGCCGGCAACCGCGGAGCGCGCTGCAACCATCAAGGATCTCGGAAAGGCGGTTGTTCCCGTGTGGACCCCTCAGTCGCCAGATCGACGTCTCCGCCCGCAGCTGACGCGTCCCTGCACTCCGCTTGGGGGTGACACGGGGGATACCGATGCTCTGCGGGACTCGATACACCCACGGGTCGTGCTGCATCGAGGCGCGGCTGTGATCTGGAGCCCGTCGGGTGGGCACAGGGCGCGAAGAGGAGTACCCTGCGGGTGGGACACGGACCGCCCAGACGGAACGGATCTCGTCTCAGATCGGTTACCCGTGCCGGGCTGTCTGCCCCAGAGGAGGCCTCCCGTTGTCCGGATCATCCACAGTCGCCGAGAAGCCGACGGCATCGTCCGATCGACGCCGACGGTGGCGCAACCTGGCGACACTGCTCAAGCGGTACGCGTGGCCGCACTGGCTCAGCTACTCGGGCGGCTTCGTGTTCCTCGCCACCACCAACTTCCTGGCGGTGTCGATCCCGGAGCAGATCGGGCACGGCGTCGATGCGCTCCGCGCCGATGCGCCGCTCGGCCGGTACGCAGCGATGATCGCAATCATGGGGGCGGTGCTGATCGCCACCCGCACGCTGTCGCGGGTGCTGATCTTCAACCCGGGCCGCGACCTCGAGTACAACCTGCGCACGGACCTGTTCAACCACCTGATGCAGCTCCAGCCGAGCTTCTACGCCACCCACAACACCGGCGATATCGTCTCCCGCGCCTCCAACGACATTACGTGGGTGCGCGCAATGGTGGGCTTCGGCGGGCTGGCACTCGCCAACGTGGTGGTCGCCACCGTGCTGACCATGTGGAAGATGCTCACGCTGTCGCCGATGCTCACGCTGCTGGTTCTGGTCCCGGTAGGGCTCGGGCTGTCCGTGGTGCAGATCGGTATCCGCCGGCTATTCGATCTACAGCGAGCCAGCCAGGAGGCGCTCGCCGACATCTCCGACCACGTGCTGGGGAGCTTTCAAGGGATCGCCTCGATCCAGGGGTTCGTGGCCGAGCCGGCGTTCATCGAGCGGTTCGAGAGCCGCAACCAACGGTGGCTGTCGGTGGGGATCCGGGTGGCGTTGATCCGCTCGCTGGCGTTGCCGCTGATGGTGCTCTCCGGCGGCCTCGCGGTGGTGGCGCTGATCCACTTCGGCGGGCAGCAGGTGATCCAGGGATCGCTGACCGTCGGCCAGCTGGCCGCGTTCGCGACCCTGCTCGCGGCGCTGCTGCCGCCACTGCGCAGCCTCGGCTGGATGCTGTCGGTGGTGCAGCGCGGCCAGGCGGCCCTCGAGCGGATCTTCGAGCTCCTGGACGCGCCGGTGGAGCGTCCCGAAGGCAACGCACCGGCGGCCCAGGCCACCGGCGCCGGGCCGACGATCGAGATCCACGATCTGACATTCGCCTACCCGGACCAGCCCGACCGCCCCGTGCTCCACGGCATCACCACGACGATCAATGCAGGATCGGTGGTGGGAGTCTTCGGACGCACCGGCTCCGGCAAGACCACCTTGATTCGGCTGCTGGCGCGGCTGTACAACCCGCCGCCCGGTACGATCCGAGTCGATGGCGTCGACATCACCGACATCGACCTGGACGCCTGGCGAAAGCGTCTGACGGTGGTCGAGCAGCGGCCGTTCCTGTTCTCCGACACCCTGGCCGCCAACGTGGCTCTGGCTGGCCCCGAGGATCCACACGCGCTGCACGATGCCGTCCGCCGTGCCGCACTGGAGCCGGACCTGGAGCGGCTCCCGAACGGGGTCGAGACCCTCGTCGGGCAGCGCGGCATCATGCTCTCCGGCGGGCAGCGGCAGCGCGTGGCCCTGGCCAGGGGACTGTACCGAGGCGGCGATCTGCTGATCCTCGATGATGTTCTGTCGGCCGTGGACCACGCCACCGAGCAGCGCCTCCTGGAGACCCTGCATAGCCTCGGCGGCTCGAAGCACTCCCCGACCATCTGTATCGTCGCCAACCGGATCTCGGCAATCCGTCACGCGGACGTGACTCTGGTGCTCGATGACGGCCGCCTGGTGGACCACGGTCGACACGACGAGCTGATCGCCCGACCTGGACTGTACGCTGATACCTGGCAGGTACAGAGCGCCGGCGAGGCCTCGGATCGGGTCCTGGCGAAGGTTGTGGCGTCATGAGCGATCTGAGCCTGCTCCGACGGATGTGGCCATTCGTGAAACCGGATGCCTGGGCGCTGGTGCTCGCCCTGGTGGCCACACCGATCATCGCCGCGCTCAACCTGGCGCAGCCATATCTGCTGAAGATAGCGATCGACCAGCACATCGCACCGGGAGTGCTCGAAGGCCTCGGCACGGTCGTGCTGATCTACCTCGGCTCGGTGCTCCTGGTGTACCTGCTCGATGCGAGCTACACGCTGGCGGTGGCGTGGGCCGGGCAACGCTCGATCCTCCGACTGCGCTCGTCGCTGTACCGGCACGTGCTGTCGCTGGCCCAGCGGTACTTCGACCGCAACCCGGCGGGCGCCCTGCTGACCCGCCTGACCAGCGACATGGACGCCCTCGGCGAGGCCCTCGGCGCCGGGGTGGTCACCATCGGTCTCGACCTGCTGCTGATCGTCGGCATCCTCTCGGCGATGCTGTGGCTCAACCCGGGGCTCACTCTGGTGCTGCTGGCGCTGTCACCGATCCTGCTGATCGTGCTCAACCTGCTCCGCCGCCGTCTGCGGGCACTGTTCCTGACGATCCGGGAGGCGATCGCCGACGTCAACGCGTTCATCGCCGAGCGGGTGGACGGTGTACAGACCGTGCAGCTCAACCGCTGCGAGGAGCTCGCTGCCGAGCAGTTCGACGTACCGAACCGGCGGTTCCGCAACGCCACCACCACGTCGAACATCTATGACGCGCTGATGTACGCCGTGGTCGACGGCACCTCGTCGATCTGCGTGGCGGTGATTCTGGTGGTCGGCGGCGGGCTGCTCGCCGGCTACGGGCTCGAGGTGCCCGGGGTGACGGCCGGCCTGGTGGTGGCGTTCATCGACTACCTGGACCGGCTGTTCCGGCCGCTGCGGGAGCTGTCGTCGAAGATCGCCGTCATCCAGCGCGCCACCGCCGCGCTGTCGAAGATCTTCGGCGTGTTCGACGAAGGGGAGCCGGCCGAGAGCGGTGCCAACCCTGTCCCGGCTGTCCGGGGCCACCTGGTGCTCTCCGACGTCCGCTTCTCCTACCGCAGCGACGGCGAGGACGTGCTGCGCGGCGTCGATCTCGAGGTGAAGCCGGGCGAGGTGGTGGCGATCGTCGGCGCCACGGGCTCCGGCAAGACCACCCTGACCCGTCTTCTCGACCGCTCGTACACCGGCTACCGAGGCTCGATCACCCTCGACGGCCGCGAGCTCGCCGACCTGGACACCGCCCAGCTCCGCCGCCACATCGCCGGCGTCCGTCAGGACGTCCAGCTGTTCAGCGAGACCGTCCGGTTCAACGTGGACCTGGGCAACCCGGTGATCATCCAGGAGCAGTGTCGCGAGGCTGCGGCGCTGGTGCATGCGGACCACTTCGTCAACCGGCTCGGCTGGCGGCGCATCCTGCACGAACGCGGCGCCGACCTGTCGGTGGGCGAGGGCCAGCTGCTGACGTTCGCACGGGCGATGGCCCACGACCCCGAGGTGATCATCCTCGACGAGGCGACCGCTTCGATCGACTCGCTCACCGAGCAGCTCATCCAGGACGCGATCGCGCGGATCTTCGAGCGGAAGACCGTGATCGTCATCGCCCACCGGCTGTCCACCATCCAGGAGGCCGACCGGATCGCGGTCATGGCCGACGGGCAGGTCATCGAGCAGGGCTCGCACGACGAGCTGCTCGCAGCCGACGGCGCGTACGCGGCCCTGATCCACGCTGCGGATCAGGGGATGGTGGCGTAGGAACCCGGGGGTTGAGCTTTCAGCTCTGAGTGCTCAGCTCTGAGTACCACCCACCCGCCCTCCGACTGTGTGCTCGCAGGAACGGAAACGCCTCGGAGCAGTCCCGGAACCGGACCAGGCCCCGATCTCGGCCCCGCCAGCCGGTTCCCGGCTCTCCGGCCCCCGGCGATCGCTCCACGCCTCTTTGAAGATGTGGGGTGCTGGAGTCGCTCAACGCTCACTGCTCCGCAGCCGTGGGACCGGCACGCCCGGAGAACCGATCTGGTTGCGGCTCACGGCCGCGTTCGGAGCTCAGTCGAGCGAGGTCAGGCCTTCACGGATGGCGAACTTCGTCAGCTCGGCCACGGAGTGGAGGTTCAGCTTGTGCATGATGTTGCGGCGGTGGCTCTCGATCGTCTTGATGCTCACCGAGAGCCTGGTGGCGATCTGTCGAGTGCCATCGCCCTCGGCCATGAGCTGGAGGACCTCGCGCTCGCGCGGCGTCAGCGTGACGTTCAGCGCATCCTGCTCGACGAGGCGCTGCAGGTACTCGTCCACCAGCCCTCCAGCCACCTCGGGTGAGAGGTACACCCGACCGCGCAGGACGACCCGGATCGCCCGTGCCAGCTCGTTGTACGCCGCATCTTTCAGGAGATAGCCCGACGCGCCCGCATGGAGCGCTCGCATGACGTGGCTGCGGCTCGAGTGCATCGAGAGCGCAACGACGCGACAGCCCGGGTTCTCCTCGCACAGTCGTCGGGTCGCCTCGATCCCGTTCAGCCCCGGCATTGCGAGGTCCATCAAGATGACGTCGGGCACGAGCTCCCTGGCCATGGCGATCGCCTGACGGCCATCGGCAGCCTCGCCGACGACCTCGAACTCGTCCTCGCGTTCGAGCAGCGAGCGCAGCCCTTCGCGAAACAGCCGATGGTCGTCAGCGATCAGGACCCGAGTCATGCGTCCTCCGTCCTCCCTCCTCGACCCTCGAGAGTATCACTCGTATCGAGCGGCACCGACACCGCGATCTCCGTCCCTTCGCCCGGCGCCGACTCGATCAGCATCTCACCGCCCAGGAGATGGAGCCGCTCCCGCATCGACAGCAGCCCGAAGCCCGAGCCCATGGCGATCTCCGGCGCAAACCCGGCTCCCCGATCCACGACCTTCAGCGACAACCGGCTGTCGCGCCAGTGGAGCTCCACCCCGGCGGTGCTGACGCCCGCGTGCTTGACCACGTTCACGAGGAGCTCGCGGACCACAGTGAAGCAGAGGGCCCGCAGGTCGTCGCTCAGCTTCCGAGGTGCGCCGATCTCGATCACGTCGACAGCGAGCTCCGAACGTGCGCCCAGCCGCTCGACCAGCGAGTCCACAGCGGCGCGCAGCCCGAGCTGGTAGAGCTCGGGCGGGCTCAGGTCGAAGGTCAGCGAGCGCACGCTGGTTATCGCTCGGGCCAACCCCTCGCGCACGTTCTCCAGATCGGCGCGCTGCCGCTCGCTCGTGGGCTGCAGCTGGTGGAGACCGGAGTCGAGATGGATCGCGGCGAGCGCCAGCTCGTGGCCGAGGTTATCGTGCAGCTCGGAGGCCAG
Source organism: uncultured Thermoanaerobaculia bacterium (assembly GCA_964512045.1). Taxonomy (GTDB): domain Bacteria; phylum Acidobacteriota; class Thermoanaerobaculia; order Thermoanaerobaculales; family Sulfomarinibacteraceae; genus CAZEJK01. Next base: position 23,084 of record CAZEJK010000011.1, on the reverse strand, counting down.
CCGACGCCGCTCTCGCTCCTCCGTCCGCGCCACCTCAGAGGCGAGCGCCCTCAGCTGCGACTCGCTTTCCTGAAGCTGCTTCCGGGCCAGCACACCTTCGGTGATGTCCTCCACCATCGGGATAAACCGCAACGGCTGGCCGTGCTCGCGAAGAAGACGGAGTGAAATCCGTCCCCAGATCGGATCTCCGTCCCGACGCACCAGACGGCACTCCATCTGCGCGTGATCCGAACGTCCACTGGTCAGGTGCTGCATGACGGAGCGTATGGTACTCCGGCTCTGGACGTCGATGAGGTCGAGCCAGCCCGAGCCGACAAGCTCGCCCTGTCTGCGGCGCACCATGGCGCACAGCTCCTCGTTGACCTGCTCGATGACACCGTCGGGCGCCACGATCGCCGCACCGATCGGGGCCTCGTCGAACGTCCGACGCAGGAGATGGTGCGCCGCCTCCAGCTGACTTCGTGCCCGATGACGCTCGATCGCAGTGGACACGGTGTTCGCTGCGGTTGCCAGAAACTCACGCTCGGCGTCATCCCATCCCCCATCGGAGGAGCAGTCGTCGAAGCCGATGAAGCCGACCAGCTCGCCGTCCACTCGCAAGGGCAGGACGAGCAGCGCGAGGATCCCTTGCTCCTCCAGGATCGGCCGCTCCACCTCGGGAAACTCCGCAACCCTTCCGGAAACGGCCTCGCCCGCCAACAGGAGTCGAACCCAGCGGGCGTACAGGGTGTCGAACCGTATGTTCTGGAGCTTCGGGTTGTCGATCTGTGGCGCCACATCAGGCGCACACCACTCTGCGACCTGCGAGGCCAGAACCTCCCCGTGCTCGCCCAACCGTATCTGGAACACGTACGTTCTGGAGGCCCGGGACGCGGCGCCGAGAACCTCCACGACCCTCTGGTACGGAACCTGGCCGTGCGTCTCGATCAGGACCTCGGCGGCTGCGGCAAGGCCTCGCACGAAGCTCTCGGTGCGCCGCAGCCGTGCCTCGTGCTCGCGCAACGTGCTCTCCGTCGCGCGTCGTGCCGAGATGTTGCGGGCAATCCCGGAGGCGCCGATGACGCGACCGGTCTGATCCACGACAGGAGACTTGACGGTCTCGTACCAGTCGCTGTCGCCCGCCGCATCCACGATCCGCTCCTCCACCGCCAACCGCTCCCCGCGCTCGGCCACCGCTCGATCTTCCGCCTCGAAGCGCGCACTCACCTCCCTCGGCATCAGCCCCTCGATGGACGACCCGATCAGCTCGTCGCGACCACGACCCCAGATCCGACAGAGCGCCCGGTTGACCACCAACAGCCGTCCGTCCATCCCCTTGACCCACACCGGATCCGGAATCCCGTCAAGGCTCGCCTGCAGAGCCGCCCGGGCGCTCCGCTCAGCAGCCAGCTCCTCCGAGTCGCTCCTCAACGTCAGCAGACAGGACACCGTCGTCGTGCCCGTATCGACCGGCGTCGCACACAGCTCGACGAGCCTCTCGCCCCACTGGTCCTCCCAGCGGACCCGGTCACCGGCGGTGCACACAGCGTGCAGATGGTCGCTGAGCACGAGCCGTTGACGCGCCTCGAGGCGAGGCAGGACGCTCCGCCCATCGATCTCGTCGGCGGGCACGCCGAGCTCGCTCGCAAACGCCGTATTGGCCACGCGCACCGTACCGTCGGCCTCCAGCAGAGCCGCCGGGTCGTGGAGTGCGCGCACCACCGAACGAAGCTGCTCCGGGACCGGTGCAGACCGACTCTTCACTGCGACGTCTCGCTCCTGCCGTCTCGACAGATCGGGCTCGCACAGCAACAGCGCCAGGACGGTCGCGATCCGCTCGACGCCGGCCACCACAGACTCGGAGAACCGCTCTGGACGGTGGTCTGCCAGATACATCAGCGCCCGCACCTGTCCCTGACACCGTACCGGCACGACGACAACCGACTCGAACCGTCCGAGCGCGCAGTCAGGCAGTCGCTGCGCCTCTGGGTACTGCTCCTCGATCTGCTGCCGGGTGCACCCCACGAACGTGCCAGATGCTGTGGAGGACGCCGATGCCGAGCCCCGATACGCCGTCCGGCAGGGACACCGGAGGGACCCGTCAGCATCAGCCAGCTGACGGCACACCGTCTGCGGCCAGCCCGCGCCGCACTCCCCTGTGATCGAACCATCCTCGCCGATCAGTCGGATCGCACCTGCCTCACTCGCGGAGAACGCCATCAGCTCGGCAAGAACCCGATCCAACCTCGCATGCACCGTCTTGGATGACACGAGATCATGAAGCGCCCGGTCGGTCAGCCGAAGTGCACGCTCCATCTCCATGAACGCCGTGACGTCGCGGTCAACCCCCACCAGCCCCGCAGGGCGACCGTTCGCATCCCGGACGAGTGAGATCCGAGCTTCCGCCCAGAACGCTTCTCCCCTTCGGCTGCGCTGCCGGTACACACCCTCCCAGTAGCCGTTCGTGCGCACCGCCTCGATTCGAGCACGCTCCTCGTCGAGGCTCTGCGGCTCGACGATCAGCCCCACATGCTGACCCAACGCCTCGTTCTCAGACCATCCGTACAGCTCGGCGGCGCCGGGCCCCCAGTAGGTGATCCGGCCTTCCAGATCAGTCGCCACCACCGACTCGCGGACGCTCTTCAGAAGCTGCGCCTGGTGACGGACCGTCTCCTCCAACGCCCGCATGTGCGTCACGTCGCGACACACGAACAGCATCGTCCCGGGTCCGATCGACACGCTGCGGACGGTAATGAGGAGGCGGCGGCAGGTCCCGTCGCGTGTGACCACCTCGCGCTCGATGTTGGTGATCTCTCCGCGCTCTGCGAGGAGGGAAGGCTCCACCAGTGAAGGGCCGAGAAGCGCCTCGACCGTGCCCCGCTGGAACGCCTCGTCGACGGTCCAGCCGAAGATCTGACGGACGTTGGCGCAGACGAACGTCAGCTTGCCGTGATCGTCGCAGACGAGCACCGCATCGGAGATGTGCTCCAAGACTCGCCGCGCCACGTCCTCGGACGAGGAGGCTCCGCCTGTCTCGTCGGCCTTCATCACGGTTGGCTCCACTCCCCCCAGGTTTCACGCTAGCAACCAGAAGTCCCCCGCACAACAAGGAATTCCCGGACTTTACCAAGTCGTGACGCGACCGGAGCGCATAGACTGCTGCTCGCACTCCACCATCGGCGCCGGGCCCCATACGGACTCCTTGCAGTCGGCGCACTGACGAGTGCGCCGAGTCAGGCATTCCCTGAGGCCGTGCAACGGATTGGGTCACGACCCCGCTGGAGGTGCCACCATAGCAGACCTATTGCTCCGTGGAACGACACTCTCCCGTCGGCACCTTCTCAGTCGAGCTCAGGTGTTGACCTATTGCAACAGATGAACGAACTCGCTACGGTACTCGGGTCAACGGCCTCTGCGCCGGAAACCGACTCCCATCTTGCGAGAAGGACGCCCATGGAGCGCGCACACTGCACGAACCCTGACTCCCAACCGCCTGGAATCGCTTCGAGCTGGCTAGCACTCCTCGGCGAGATCCTCGACCGGCTCAACCACGATGGTCCTGTGGAACGGCAGCTTGCAGACATCATCGACCGGCTGCAACGGTTCCTCGGCTGCGATGCCGTGGCCATCCGCCGGTTCGATGGCGCAGACTACCCGTACCTCGTCAGACGCGGTCTCGACCCGCGATTCGTCGGGGAGGAGAACCTCATCTGTAGCGACGGCGAGCCCGAGTGCCTGTGTGGCCGCGTTCTCACCGGGCAAACGGACCCTGCTCGATCCTACTTCACCGCTGGCGGCAGCTTCATCTCCAGCGACACCGCCGAGGTGGCCCGAGAGCTCGCGGCGGATACGTCGCTGACGGTCCGAGCCACCTGCCTCCGCGCCGGTTTCCGAACCCTGGCCCTGGTCCCGATCCGGGCCGCGAACGAGATCATCGGTCTGTTGCAGGTCGCCTACCGGAGCTGCAATCGACTCTCAGGCACCGACGTGGAGCAGCTCGAAGGGCTGTGCAACTCTCTCGGCCTTGCCCTCGCCCGCCGCCAGGCGGATGCCGCTCTCGAGCACTCGCGTTCGTCCGCGCGACGCCTCGGCCGAGCGCTCGAACGGCTGTTCAACCAGGCAAACAGCTTCGTGTGCATCACGCGGCTGAATGGAACGATCCAACGGGCCAATCCAGCCCTGCTCGAGCTCATCGGTCGCGATACCGAGGCGTTGCAGCAGACCCGCCTGGACCAGCTCGTACATCCCGACGATCGTGCTGTCGCCCGTGGCGCCCTCGATCGTCTTGCGTGCGGAGAGCCGGTGAACGCCCTCCGCTGCCGAATCGTGGACCAGACCGGCTCGGTCCGCACGCTCGAGTGGTCCGCGACCGCCGATGGTGAAGAGGAGCTGATCTACGCCCTGGCCATCGACGTCAGTGAGCGGACCATTCTCGAGGCGCAGCTCCGCCAGCGCGACTCGATGGAGGCGATCGGGCAGCTCACCGCCGGGGTCGCCCACGACTTCAACAACCAGCTGCTGGCGATTCTCGGGTACGCCGAGCTCCTCGAGCTGCGCGTGGCCAACGCCGATCTCCGCCGCTACGCGCGGAGCATCCGGGACGCTGCCCGGCACTCCAGCCACCTCACCGAGCAGCTGCTGGCGTTCGCCCAGCAGAGCCCTTCCCGACCGCAGCCGCTCTCCATCCACGCGCTGATCGAGGAGATGGCAGCACTGATCCGACGCAGCATCGACCGCCGGATCACCATCCAGCTCGACCTCGCCGCGGCCCCGGACACGGTGGACGCAGACCGCAAGCAGCTGAGCAACGGCATCCTCAACATGATGCTCAACGCTCGCGACGCCATGCCCAACGGTGGCGTCATGAAGATCGCGACTCGCAACCGCCAAATCGATCCGGCAACGGCTGGATCCACGGGACAGCAGCTCTCCACCGGGGGCTACCTGGAGATCACCGTGAGCGACTCGGGGACCGGGATGACGCCGGAGGTCGCGAGCCGGATCTTCGAGCCGTTCTTCACCACCAAGCCGCTCGGCCACAGCTCGGGCCTCGGCCTTGCGGCGCTGCACGGCACCGTCTCCCAGCTCGGGGGTACCGTCGATGTCTGGAGCCGGCCCGGCGAAGGCAGCAGGTTCACAGTCCTGCTTCCCGAGTCGGCCACCCAAGGATCGGCCGCCCAAGAGATCCACAATGAGCCGTCACAGCTGCGGGTGCTGGTTGTGGACGATGAGGAGCTCGTCCGCGACATCGCGGGCGACATGTTGACCGCGATCGGCCACCGGCCGCAGGTGGCGGTCGACGGTGCAGACGCCATCCGCCAGCTCGAGCTCGCACCCGAGGGCTTCGATCTGATCGTGCTCGATCTCGTCATGCCGAAGATGTCCGGCGCCGAAACGTTCGAGCGCTTGCGAGCGATCCGTCCGGACGTCCCGATCCTGCTGTGCTCCGGTTACACCCGCAACGAGCAGATCAGCTCTCTGATCGATCGCGGCGCGGCCGGCTTCATTCAGAAGCCGTTCGACAGCCGAGACCTCGGACACGCCATCGCGGACGCGCTGCCAGCTTCCGTCTCCAACGCGCGCTGAGCCCGTTCCCCACGCACCGGCGATGTCGCGCCCGACAGCGGCACGATCATCCGGAATGTGGTTCCCCGACCCGGCGCGCTCGTCACCTCGATGTCCCACCCGAGGGCCGCGACTCCGGCTCGCACCGTCGACAGACCGAGACCACTACCGTGCCGCTTGGTGGTGAAGAACGGCTCGAAGATCCTCTGCTGTTGCTCCGGCGCGATCCCACATCCGCAGTCGCTCACCGTCAACGTGGCCCGCTGTACTCCATCTCCCTTCAGCGCAAGCGACACGGTCCCACCGTCGGGCATCGCATCGCGGGCGTTGACGAGCAGGTTGACGACGATGCTGGAGAAGATCGAACGATCGACCAGTGTTGTCAGGCCCGCCTCAAGAGACGTTTCGAGTGTGATCTCGGTACCGAGAGAGGGACGGACCAGCTCGAGCTGGCGCTCCAACAGTGACGCGAGCTCGACCCGCTCCAGCTCTGGCGCCTCCGGGCGCGCCACCTCCAGGAGCTTGCGAACCACGCCCGAGACGGACTCGATGCCGCGCACCGCTGCGTGCAGCGCTGAGTCCACCACCGGCAGCTCCTGACCGGCGAGCTTGAGCAGCGCCACGTCGAGGTGCGCCACCACCGAGGCGAGCATATTGTTGACGTTGTGTGCCAGACCCGCTGCCAGCACGCCCACGGCCTCGGTCTTCTGCAGCGCCGCAGCCCGCTGCTCCAGCTCCTCGTCGTTCGTGACATCGCGGATCGACAGCTCGAGCTGATCGCCGGACAGCGCTGCACCACGGATATCGACCTTGGAGAGGCTACCATCCGGGTTGGCAAGCTGGCTTCGAAGACCGAGGCGATCTCCGGCTACCAATGCCCGGAGGATGCCCTCCGGCAGCTGGTCCGCGAGCCGATCTCCAGGCACGAACCACCGTCGAGCCCGGCGGTTCGCGAGCACCACCTCGCCGAACCGGTCGGTCACCACAAGTGCATCCGGAGCCTCCTCGAACAGCTCCGCGAGCTGTGCGGTGTCACTCGTGCCGCTCAGATCCCCTCCAAACATCACGCCGTCGTAGCCCAGTGTCCCAGTGTGCGCCAGCTCAGAGGCTCGACAGTCGTGAACTCCCACTGCAATTGTGTCTCCGGCGGCGGGCTCTGACAATCAGGAAACCCCTGAGTGGAGGACCGCTGGACGGAGAGCTCAGAGCTGAGAGCGCACGGTGGCGCTACCGCTGGCAGCGGCCGCACCAGACGGTGGTCCGGCCGGCGATGACATCGCTCCTCAGCCGGGCCCCGCACCGCCGGCACGGCTGACCGGCGCGGCCGTAGGCGTCGAGGCGGACAGCAAAGTCCCCCTGGCTTCCCGCGGGGTCCGTGAAGTCGCGCAGCGTCGTACCGCCCTGGGCGATCGCCTCCATCAGCACTACCTCCACCGCCAGGGCGAGACGCTCGAGCCGCGGCCTGCGGATCGCGCCACCCGGTCGCGACGGGCGGATACCGGCGCGGTAGAGCGCCTCGGTGGCGTAGATGTTACCGACGCCGACCACCAACCTCTGGTCCATCAGCAGCGCCTTGATCGGCGCCGTGCGGTTGGCCACGAGCGTAGGCAGCGTCCGCGACAGTCCTCCGGAGAGCGGCTCGACGCCGAGCCGCGCCAACGACGGATCGTCCGGCTCGTCGTCCCACGACAGCCAGACGGCAAGACCGAAACGACGCGGATCGGTCAGACGCAGCTCCCGACCGTCGTCGAGGCGGAGGCGAAGATGCGTGTGCGGCGGCGCGGGAATCTCCGGCGGAACCACCGCCAGACGTCCCGACATCCCGAGATGCACCATGAGGGCGCCCTCCCGGTCGGTGTCCAGGAGGAGGAACTTCGCCCGTCGGCGGATCGTCTGGAAGGTGCTCCCCGTGAGCGCATGTGCCAGCTCGTCCGGAGCCAGCGGCCGCCGCATCTGCACCGGCACGGCGTGCACGGCCTCCACCCGGCGCCCCTGGACCAGAGAGCTCAAGGCACGTCGCACCGTCTCGACCTCCGGCAGCTCGGGCATCAGGCCTCCATGCCACACCGCTCCCAGCGGAGCGAGTCCGCGGTGCCCGCCAGCACCTGGTCCATGCCTGCGAGCGCGCTGTCGAGATCGATACCGACCGCACAGCCCGGAAACGGCGCCAGCATCTCGTGCGCGCGCCTCGCGATCTCCCCTGCTCCGACACGCTGGCCGGCGTTGTGGGCAACAACCGCGGCAACGACGTTCGCCAGGCCCTGATAGAGCCGCCGGTGCGCATCCACCGCCTCCATCCAGAGCGTCTCGAGCACGTCATGGGCCGCTTCCGGATCGTGAGGCGCCAGCTTCTCACACAGCCTCAGCCGGCGGCGATCGTCCTCATCGAGGTGGTCGCATCCAGCGGGCACCTCGGCAGGGTGCATGTACAGCACGTCGGGCTCCGCCTCGAGGCTCCCAAGCTCGCGCCGCGGAACGTCGCGGCTCAGTACCGGTACTGGTCGGGCTTGTACGGCCCGTGCACCGGCACGCCGATGTACTCCGCCTGCGCATCGGTCATCTTCGTGAGGGTTGCCCCCAGCTGGTCGAGATGCAGCCGCGCCACCTCCTCGTCCAGCTCCTTGGACAGGGTGTAGACACCGACGCCATGCTCGTTGGTCCACAGGTCGATCTGCGCCAGCGTCTGGTTGGTGAAGCTGTTCGACATGACGAACGAGGGATGGCCGGTGGCACAGCCGAGGTTGACCAGGCGGCCCTCGGCGAGCAGGAAGATCGAGTGGCCGTCGGGAAACGTGAGCTTGTCCACCTGCGGCTTGATCGTCTCCCGCTGGATACCGGGCCATGCCATCAGACCGGCGACCTCGATCTCGTTGTCGAAGTGACCGATGTTGCAGACGATCGCCTGGTCCTTCATCCGGCTCATGTGCTCGGCTGTGATCACGTCCCGGTTGCCGGTGGCAGTGACGTAGATGTCCGCGTGCGGCAGCGCCTGCTCCACGGTCACCACCTTGCGTCCCGCCATGCACGCCTGCAAGGCGCAGATCGGGTCGATCTCGGTGACCCACACGCGCGCCCGATGCGCCACCAACGCCTCGGCGGAGCCTTTGCCGACATCACCGTAGCCGCACACCAGTGCAACCTTGCCCGCGACCATCACGTCGGTCGCCCGCTTGATGCCGTCCACCAGCGACTCACGACATCCGTAGACGTTGTCGAACTTGGACTTCGTGACCGAGTCGTTGACGTTGATCGCCGGCACCAGCAGAGTGCCGTTCTCCGACCTCTGGTACAGCCGGTGGACACCGGTTGTCGTCTCCTCGGAGACTCCCTTCCAGTCCGCAACCACCCGGTGCCAGAAGCCCGGCGACTCGCTCTGCACCCGGCGCAGCAGCTCCTGCACCACCCGGGCCTCCTCGGAGTCTGCCTCGCGGTCCAGCAGGGAGGGGTCGTCCTCGGCGGCGTAGCCCTCGTGGATCAGCAGCGTCGCGTCGCCGCCGTCGTCGACCACCAGGTGCGGCCCCCGGCCGTCGGGCCAGGTCAGTGCCTGCTTGGTGGACCACCAGTACTCCTCGAGCGTCTCACCCTTCCAGGCGAACACCGGAATGCCTGTCGCGGCGATCGCCGCGGCCGCGTGGTCCTGGGTGGAGAAGATGTTGCACGAGGCCCAGCGCACATCGGCGCCGAGCTCCACCAACGTCTCGATCAGCACGGCGGTCTGGATCGTCATGTGCAGACTGCCGGAGATCCGTGCTCCCGCCAGGGGCTTGTCAGGGCCGTACTTGGCACGGGTGGCCATCAGCCCCGGCATCTCTCTCTCCGCGATGGCGATCTCCCGCCGGCCCCACTGGGCCAGCGAGATGTCCTTGACCTTGTAATCGTGCTCAGAGGCGTTTGCCGTCAGTGTCTGTGGCTGCGTTGGTGACATGAGTTGGATTCTCCCTTCGGCCGCACCCGGTCCAACCCCGGAACGGACCGCGGATAATCCTACAGGGACTTTCTGCTGGGAGCTATGGGGGCACTCGACGTGCGCCCGAGGCCCGTCTCGACACGCGGTGGCGGCTACTCCAGCAACGGACGGTTGCGCTGCTCACGGTTGGCGTCCTCCCAGCTCTCGGTCGTTGTCACCAGAATCTCGCCGGTCTCGCTGACCACCTCCAGGCGGGGGCCATCACCCGCGAGCTCGACGGTGTCGCCGGCCTCGTTGACGGTGCCCGGGAGGTCGCACCGGATCCGCCCAGAGGTCGTCTTCAAGGTCCCCGAGGCGCTGGTGCCGTCCGGCACGATCAGCCGGACCTTGCCGGAGGCCGAGGTGACACTGACGGTGGCGTCCGCATCGAGCCGATCCCAGCGCAACGTGACCTTGCCGGTGGAGTTCGCGACCTGCACGGAGCCCGAAAGATTGTCCAACCACACGGTGCCCGACGCCGTGTCCACCCGCGCCGTCTGCGCCCCTCCCACGAGCGAAATGCTGCCCGACGCCGTGCGCGCGAACAGCCGGCCGAGCGGCCGCACCACATCGATCCGGCTGTCGCCGTCCGCGGTGTGGATCTCCACCTCAGGAGCAGCGCCGGTCAGCTCCATGTCACCGGTTGCGGTGCGCAATCGAAGCGGTCGGCTGTGCGCGAAGTCGCCGCGGAGCTCGATGTCACCGCTGGTGGTCGTCACGTCCGGTACGGCGTCCATGGGGATGATCATGGACATCCGCGCCCGAGCCGTGAGCAACCCGAGGCCGAGGAACCCATGCTGAGATCTTTCCACGCGCAGCTCAAGAATGTCTGTGCCGTCCTCAACGTGGGGCGTATGGTCCGCGACCCAGGCGTCGGCCTTGTCCTCACCGACGCCCGATATCCTGATGTCGGTCTCCACCTCGATCTCATGAACGTCTGCGGTACGGATCGACACGTTGAGGTCGGCCACATCCACGACGACCTTCTTGCCCTCCCGGGAGGGGTAGCGCTCGGTGGTGCTCACCTCGCGCTTCGCAGCGCCGGCAGGCGCCGCGAGGCCCACACCGGCCAGCAGACCGACCACAATCATCCGCTGTATGACTGCTGCTGTATGGTTCATCAGCTCTCCTCAGCCTCGTCGGGGAAACTCGATCACCGATGCCGAGTCCTGTGCTCCCCTGGCATCGGTACTCTCAGCGAGACGGACGTTGCATGCCGCCGCGAACGATCGGTGCACCAATCCCGGCTCGAGCTCGTCGAGGTACGCCTGGACCGTTGCCCGAGCGCGCCGCACCGTGGCCGGCACGGCGCGCACCATCCGTGCCAAGGTCGTGGAGGACTCCACCTGACCGTCCAGCTCGCGAACCGATCCGATCAGCGCCACGGCCCAGGCATCCACCGCCCGCGGTCGACCGGTCCGCGACCGCATCGACCGCCACAGCCTCCTCGCTGCCAGCACCTCGAGCCTCGATGCCTCGAGCGTCAGCCCGACGTTGACAATCGCATCATCCACCTCGTCCGCCTCGCTTTCGCCAAGCTCCACGGACCACGACCTCTCGAGCCGCCGCACCGCACTCCGGTACCTCCGAGCCTCCAACAACGATGCAAGCGCCTCGCTCAACAGCTCGTCGTTGGCATACCGCTCCAGCCCGTCGCGCAGCAGCGACTCGGCCTCGTTCCATCGTCCCGCCACTGCAAGCAGGTTGGCGTGCAAGCCGATCACGTGAACCTGCAGCTCATCCGGAGCGTCCTCGAGGTCCTCTGTCATCTCATCGAATAGCTGCAACGCCTCGCTGATCCGCCCCTGCTCGGCAAGAACCGTCGCGAGGTGCACGGTCAGATGCTGTGCCTCCGGAAAGAGCTCGATGCCGACCCGAAACGTCTCCTCGGCGTCATCCTCCAAACCGCACGCGTACTGCGCCGACGCCATCAGGTAACACGAGTACGGCGACGGCATGAGCTCCCACGAACGCTCGGCAGCGACCCTGGCCCGGTCTGGCATCGACATGTTGAGCAGCGCCTGCGCCTTCCACAGCAGCAGCTCGGCCAGCAGAGAGGTCTCCCGACGCGCCAGCGGCAGGGTGCGCTCCACCTCGCTGAGCACCTTCCGGTGACGCCCCAGCTGGGTCCACTGGAGGCACTGCTCCAGGGTGCGCTCCACCTGGGTCCGCAACAGGGCCTCGTCGTGCTCGGTTCCGTCCGACATCTCGCTTCATGCTACAGCAAATCGCACCTGAACGCTGGTGCCATACCCGATAGCATGAACCGCTCGACACGGTAGACTGAGGGCATGGCGTGGCGATGGAAACGTTGGACAGTCGTCGCAGTGATCGCGCTCGTGATGCTCGTGGTCGGCGCTCTGGTGGTCGCGCACCTGCCATCGTTCCAAAGCTGGGCGTGGCAGAGGGTCACCCGCGCCATCGCCGAGAGTACCGGGTGGCAGATCGCGGCCGATCGCGTTGCCGTGCGTCTGTGGCCAGCACGCGCCCGGTTGCGTGGCGTTGACGCCACCGCGCCAGACGCCCAAGAACCGGCGGTACAGATCGACACCATCGAAGCCCGCTGGGCGTGGCTCGAGCTGTTCGCCAGTCCCCGGCGCATTACGCGACTGGTGGTTGGTGGAGTCACCACCGACCTGCGGCAGCTTCCGCAGGATAGCGAGTCGCACGCGGAGCCAACCACAGCGAGCCCGTTCGACCCGTGGGCCGTCATCGAGGTCGGCCAGCTCGTTGCCTCTGACGTCGACGCCATCGCCGCAGCGGCGGGAATCACCGTTCGTGCAAACGACGCGCGGATCGAGGCGATGCTCGATGCCGGGCGCGCCACCATGGGCGCACAGGTGGACGCCGTCACCGCGGTGCGCGAGGAACGCACGCTGGACATCGGCTCGGTGACTGTCCGCGCCTCAGCCGACCGCAACGCAGCGCGGATCGAGGAGCTCACCGTCGACGGCACGGCGGTTCAGATCACCGCACAGGCCTCCTCCACCATGTCCGGCGGTGTGATGGACGAGGCCGACGCAATCGCACGGCTCACCCTCGAGCCGTCCCCGCTGGCAGCATGGTGGCAGCCCAGCCTGTCGGAAACGCTCGATCTCCGCGGCACGATCACCCTCGATCTCGTAGCCGGTCGCACCACCGAGGGAGGGAACGTGGCCACGGTGGCCACCCACGCGAGCACACTCGTGGTGGCGGGTTACGCCATCGATCAGATGACCGCCGAGCACAACGCCGGCTCCCGGGTAACGGTGGCTGGAAGCAACTGGGGTCAGGCAGAGCTGGTGCTGGGGAGCGACCGCGAGCAGGTCACAGCAACACTCGACCTTGCCGATGCCGATCCAGGCCCCGCCATCGCCGTCGCCCGGCTGAACCATCACCCCGTACCGGACGACATCCGCCTCGACGGCTCGATCACGGCGCTCGTCCCGCTACCACTGGACGTAGCTGGGATCGTCGGTGATGGCTGGCTCCGAGCACGGGCACCGCAGCTCGATGTTCGCCTCGAGGGCAACGGCTCCGCATCGGCGACAGTGCTCGAGAAGGCCGTGGTCCAGATCCCGCAGGCTCGTCTGACGGCGGGCGGTCGCTGGCAGGCCGACGGTTCTGTCACGGGGATCGTTGAAGGTGAGATCGACGATGTCGCCGCCACAATGGCGTTTCTCCGACAGTACCTGCCGAACGTACCGGAGCTACAGGCGACGGGCGGCCCCCTCGGAATCTCCGCCGCTCTCGACGGAACGATGGATGCGCCGCACGTCACTGCCAGCGCGATGTGGGAACGACCGACGATTCAGGAGATCCCTCTCGAGCGGATCGAGGCGACGGCGGACGGCACCCTCAGCGCCATCGATTGGGACGTCTCGCTCGAGCTGAACGCTGAGAGCTCTGCCTCTGCCTCCGGCACCGCACGCCTCGAGCCGTTGGCGATTACCGCCGACTGGCAGGTGGTCACAGAGGACCTGACGGCCGTCCTCGAGCAGGCTCCGTTCTCCGTGCCGACCGAGCTGGCGGGCTCGCTCGTCGCCACCGGCGGCGCCACCTGGACCGACGGCGCCTGGCGCGTCACCACCGAGGCCACCGCACACCAGCTGACGGCCGATCAGTTGCAGCTCGACACGGTCGAGGCCGAGGTGGAGGCAACCGCTGCCGGAGTCGACATCCACACGCTCGAGGCCCGACGCGGTACAGCATCCCTCTCCGCCGAGGCGTCCATGCCATTGACGGAGCCGGTCGGGCCGATCGCCGTCACGGCGTCGCTTCAGGCTTTCGACCTGGCCACCCTCCCGATCGACCTGCCGCCAGCGGTGCTCGGTACGGTTGCGGCGGAGCTCGAGGTCCTGGGCACAGTGAGCGAGCCGGAGGCGGTGGCGTTGCTCGAGTGGATGCCCGCGTCGCACAGCGGGCCGATCGGCCCGTGCCGTCTCCGACTCGCGCTCACCGACGGCCAGCTCACCGCCACCAGCGAGCAGATGGAGACCGTTGCCGGACCTCTCGTGGTGACCGCGCACGTCCCGCTCGGCTCGTTCGATCGCCCCACCTGGCTCATGACCGATGCACCGGAGGGCGCCGCCGCACTCCACATCGACGCCCGCGACGTCCACGCGGCTCCGCTGCTGGCGATCTACGGAATCGATCCGGAGACACCCATCGATGCCTGGGGCGACGTCCAGCTCGAGGCCCGCTGGGACCCTCGCACGCCGGACGAACGTCGCGCCGAGCTGACCGTCAGCAATCTCATCGTGCACGCGGCAGGCGAGGAGCTGGCAGCGGATGGACCGATCGTAGTCGGCATCGACGGCCTTTCGGTCACCGTCGAGCCGTTCGAGCTGACCGGACGGCACACCCTCCTGTCCGCCCTCGCCGAGCTCGATCTCGAAACGATGCAGGTGACGGCCGATGCCACCGCGCGTCTCGCTCCGAGCATCCTGGAGCTGACCCCGTTGCCCCTGGTGGCGACGGCGCCCGTGCAGATCAACGCATCGGTGGACGGGCCCCTGGCGGCACTGAACGGAAAGGTCACCATCGACCACGCCGACGGGGCATTGGCGATGCGCGACCCACCGGTACGGATCGCGGACGCGCAGCTCAAGGTCACACTCTCGGATGGTCGTCTGACCATCGAGGAGGGACAGGCCGAGGTCAACGGCGGCAGCGTGGAGGTCGGTGGCGGATGGAACCCGGCCACCGGCGAGGGCATCATCATCCAGCCGGAGGAGGTGGCATTCGTGCTCGCCAACGGCATCTTGACGCGGTGGAACGGGCTCATCGCGCTCGAGCCGTCCGACGACGACGGGTTCATCCTGAGCGGAACGCTGGTCCTCGCCTCCGGTCTCTGGGACCGCTCGTTCGACATCACCTCGGCGCTCGGAGGCAGCACGGAGCCACCCCCTCCCGCTGACGACCCGCTGCACTCGATCGAGCTCGACCTCGACATCCGGACCCGAGGTCCGATCCACGTCAACAACAACCTCGGCGAGTTCGACGTGGGCTGGGAGCTCCTGCAGGTCAGTGGCACTGCCGCAGAGCCAGTGATCGAGGGCACCGTGCGGATCGCCGCCGGCGGAACGCTTGCGGTCTCTGGCCGACCGGTCCCGATCCGCCGCGGTGAGATCGTCTTCCCTGGAGAACCGGGCGCCGATCCGTCCGTCGAGGTGGTCACCGAGGACCCGCTCACCGGCAGGAGCTCCGGCGGCGCCTCGCTCTCGGAGCTGGCCCAGGCGAGCTTGCTGCGTGGCGTCGGCAGGGCACTCGGCATCGACAACCGTACGATCACACCGATGGAGATCGCCACCGAGACCGAGGCGGATGCCGGCCGCACGTTCTCCGTAGCGCAGACCATCGGCGAGCACCTGGTGGCGTTCCTCACCACCGATCTCACGGATCCGCAACGACGCACAACCATGCTCCAGGCGGGAAACTTCAAGCCTCTTCCGGGCCTGGCCGTACAGGCGTTCTCGTCCACAGGAGGACGAGGCGAGGGGTACGCGGTGCTCGAGCGCCTCGAGTTCGGGACCAGCGGACATGCAGACGACCGCCCCAAGATCCAGAAGGTCCGCCTCGAGGGCCCCTGGCCGGTGAGCAAGCGGCGGATGCGGCGGGCCGTCGGCCTCGACCGCGGGCAGCTGTACGATCCGTTTCTGCTGTTCGTCGGCGAGGTGCGGCTGGAGCGCGCTCTCGCCGAGCACGGCTACTTCTCCGCCGATGTCACCGGCCGCAAGGAGGGCGTCCGCCAGTACCCACGGTTGGAGTTCGAGGTCGACCCGGGCCCGAAGCGGGAGGTCGTGTTCCGCGGCGAGAAGCTGGGCCGCAGCCTCCGCCGCGACATCACCGGTCTGTACCAGCCTCCACCGCTCGAGGAGGCCGCGCTGGACAACATGGCGCAGACCCTGCGGCGGGTCCTCAACGCCCAGGGCTACCCCGACGCCACCGTGCGGGCGTTCCAGCAGGGAGAAACCGTGATCGTCCACTCGCGCCGCGGCCCGAAGCGGGAGCTGGTGGGCCCGATCCTGGAGGCGGTTCCGGCCTCAACCAGCCGGCTCGTCCGCCAGCTCACCGGCTCACCCGCCCAGCTCGCGGCCCTGATACGCGGCGACACGGCTGCCCGCCGAAGGATCGAGCGCGTGCTCGCCTTGGACGGCTACCGCAACGCCTCGGTGACCGACGTTCAGGTGACCTCCGAGAACGGCGCCGACCGGGTGGTGGTGTCCGTCGAGCCCGGCGCCAGGGCCACCGTGGTGGAGATCCGCCTCGACGGCAACGACCCGTTGGACGCCCTGGACCAGGAGCTCCCGATCGCTCCGGGCACACCCCTGGAGCAGTCGCGCATCGATGCGACGGTACGCCAGGTGCGGAGCGCCTACCGGCAGGCCGGTTACCCGGACGCCTCCGTCCGCGCTGACACGGAGCCGACGGAGCCCGACGGTTGGGCAGTCACTCTCGAGGTGGCGCCGGGCGCCCATAGAACCATTCGCGCCATCGACATCGCCGATGTGCGGTTGCGCCAACCGTTGCTGCGCAAGGCACTCGGCCTGGAGGTCGGCGAGCCGGTACGGCTCAACGACCTGGACGCAGCCGCAGCACGGATCGCCACGATTCCACCGGTCCGACGGGTCGACCTCCGCACCGAGGCCGCACCTGAGGGCCGATCGAAGGTGATCGTCGACATCACCGAGAAGCCTCGCTGGTCCGTGGGTCTCGGCGCGCGCTGGAGCTCGGAGCGCGGAGAGGAGATCCTGTTCGATCTGCGCGATCGCAACCTGCTCCGCCGGGGCGTGGCCGCGTCCCTGCGCGGCAGCTGGGGCAGCGAGGACAAGCGCGCTCAGATCATCGTCAGCTCGCCGCTGCTGCCCCACCATCCTTTCACCTACGGTCTCACGTTGCAGTACAGCGACGAGTTGCTCGGCAGCACGAGCTTCGGCGACGAGACCCGGGAGCGGATGGTGGCAACCGTCGATACGACCTGGCACCTGAAGAACACGACCCAGCTCCGAGCGTACCTGTCCGGCCGGCGGACAACCGCCGTCATTCCGGGCTTCATCACCTTCGAAACAACCACCGATGTCGCTTCCATCGGTTTTCAAACCATCATCGAGAGGCTGGACGATCCGTTCGACCCCCGCGACGGCTGGGCTTTTACCGGCGACGTCCGCTACTCCTCTCCGGAGCTCGGGTCCGACCTGCATACGGTCGAGTCGCAGCTTTCCGGCTTCCTGGCGCTTGAGCCGATCTCCGGTTGGACATGGGCACAACGGCTCCGCCTCGGCCTGGCAAAGGCAGTAGAAGGAGTGCTGGATCCCGACGTCAGGTTGCGCGCGGGCGGAGAAGCGAGTGTTCGCGGCTTCGACGAGGAGACCATCGGCATCGAGGACCCACGCACCGGGCTGATCCGTGGCGGTGGAGCGCTGATGATCCTCAATGAGGAGCTCCGGATCCCGGTCCGCTCCTGGGCCCGAGTGGCGGTGTTCGCCGACGTCGGCCAGGTGTGGCCGTCGTGGTCGGAGATCGACGGTGAGCTGGCAGTCGGCGCCGGCGTCGGGCTTCGGCTCGACACGCCGATCGGCCCGGTGTGGGCCGATGTGGCGTGGCCGGTCGCTGACCCTGGTCCGAACAGCGGCCCCAGCTACTACATCGGGATCGGCCGCCCGTTCTGAGCTCCCCAAGGGCCCTGCGCCGCCGCCTCGGGTTTCGGCGCCGGAAAACCTCTGTACGGATGGCGGCTTCTTGACGGTCGGAGGCTTCGAGGCGACAATCCAGAGGCGTATGGCGGTCTCCATCACGTGTCTTCGCGAGTATGACGAGTCGTTCCATTGGCTCGTGCTGCACATCAAGTCGCAGAGGGTCCGCCTGGTCGAGCGGAACCTGGTCGATCGCGGCATGGAGCCGTACTGCCCGCACATCCTTGCGCCACCGTGGCATCGTCGGGCCCCACGCCGGCCGATCCCGTTGTTTCCCGGGTACATCTTCGTCCACTGCCACGTCGAGGAGAGCTTCAACAGCATCCGCTTCTGCCCGGGCGTCATCCGTCCCGTGATGTTCGAGGACCGCCTCGCGACCGTCGATCCCGATGTGATATTCGGGCTCAGGGCCCGCGAGCAGGGTCGGGGGTTCATTCTCCCCGATCCGGAGGCCGGTCAGCTCCATCCCGGAGACCGGGTGCTCATCGGCGGAGGACCCATGCGCGGCTTGGAGGGGGTCTTTGAGGGGTATCTCCGCGGTGGCCAGCGCGCGCAGGTGTTGATCGACTTCCTCCGCTCCCAACGCCATATCGAGGTGGACGCCACCGCGCTCGCCGTGGTCCGGGGCTGACACGGGGCCTTTCACGTCGTCCCGATGCATGGGACAACTGATAGAGACGACAGGTCAACCGCTGCGTTGCGGGTCAACCCGATGGTCGGGGCTTCCGGGCTCCGGGGCCGGTAGCCGGCTACCGGGGCTGGTACGGGTGCCGGATGGCTTTGGCGGTTGGATGGGGGCTCTACGGCTTGCTTGCTGTATGTTATCCGATACCTACGGTGCAATCGGGATCTCGAGCGGCGCGCCGGGTCCGACCGGTATCCCGAACGCCAGCCAGATCGACAGCAGGATCATCCAACCGATCAGGAACGCCATGCTGTACGGCAGCATGGTGGCGATCACCGTGCCGATGCCCGCAGAGCGGTCGTACCGCTCGAAGAACGCCACGATCAACGCGAAGTACGACATCATCGGCGAGACGATGTTCGACACACTGTCTCCGACCCGGTACGCCACCTGCACCATCTCAGGCGAGTAGCCCAGCAGCATGAACATCGGTATGAACACCGGCGCCATGATCGCCCACTTGGCGGATGCCGACCCCATCACCAGGTTGATCACCGCCGACAGCAGCACGAAGGCCAGCATGAGCGGTATGACCCCCAGGTTGGCGGCTCGGAGCACCTCCGCTCCCTCGACGGCAAAGATCAACCCCAGGTTGGTCCAGCCGAAGTACGCCACGAACTGTGCGGCGAAGAACACCAGCACGGTGTACACGCCGAGGGTCTCGATCGCCTTGCCCATGCCCCGCATCACGTCCGCATCCGAACGGATCGTTCGCGCCCCGATCCCGTACGCCACGCCGGCGACCACCGCGCCGAGGAAGATCAGCGCCACGATCCCGTTCAGAAACGGCGAGTGGAGGAGGCTTCCAGTGGCGGGGTCGCGCAGGATGCCGTTGGCGGGCACCGTGCCGAGCGCGAGCAGCCCGAGAAACGCGACGCTCGCAGCGAACGCATACCACAGGCCGCGCCGCTCATCCGCGCTCAACGGGTCCGCAGAACCGGCGGCGCCTCCGTCATCCGCGCCCTCGGCGTCATCGAAGTCATACGCTCCCAGCCGCGGCTCGACGAGCTTCTCGGTCACGAGCGTGCCGATGATGGCAATCAGGGGGGTGGAGATGGCCATGAAGTAGTAGTTGCATGCCGGGTTGACCACGTAGGCGGCGTCCACCAGCCGCGCAGCCTCCTGCGACAGGCCCGCCAGCAACGGATCGATGGTGCCGAGGAGCACGTTCGCGCTGTAGCCCCCGGACACGCCCGCAAACGCTGCTGCAAGACCCGCCAACGGGTGGCGCCGAACCGCCAGAAAGAGGACGCCAGACAGCGGCACCAGCAGCACGTAGCCGACCTCGGAGGCGGTGTTCGACAGGACGCCAGCGACCACGACCACGAACGTCAGCAGACGCCGCGGCGCCGACAGCACAAGGAGCCTGAGGAACGCTCCCAAGAACCCGGAGGACTCGGCGATACCGATGCCCAGCATCGCGACGAACACCGTGCCAAGCGGAGCAAAGCCGGTGAAGTTGTCAACCATCTCGGTCAGGATCCGGTGGAGACCATCGACGGACAACAGGCTGACCACCTCGATGATCTCGCCAGTCCCGGGGTGGCGCGCACTGAGCCCGATCTTGGCTGCAATCCCCGACACGACCACAACCCCTGCCGCCATGAGCAGAAACAAGGTAGCCGGGTGGGGCAAAGCGTTCCCGGCGCGCTCGATCCCCGAGAGCATCGCCGGCAGCAGACGACGGAACCAATCGTTGAGACGTCGCATTAGATAGCCGAAACCTGCCGAGGTCGCCGGTTCTTCCCGAATGTCGCCTCCGCCGTTGCAACCCCCGGAACACTTCACGCTGTGAGCTGTTGCACAGAGAAACCACGCCCGAAGGAGGCGCACATGTCCCTGACACCTTCGACCATGCTCCCGCTCGGCACACCCGCTCCGGACTTCAGACTCACGAACACCGATGGACGCATCGTGTCACTCCACGACTTTGACGACCATCCTGTGCTGCTGGTCATGTTCATCTGCAACCACTGCCCGTTCGTCAAGCACGTCCGCGGTGAGCTAGCGAAGCTGGGGCGTGACTACCAACACAAGGGCGTCGCAGTGGTCGCGATCAACAGCAACGATGTGGACAACTACCCTGAGGACAGCCCCGAGAAGATGCGCGAGGAAGCGGCTGCAGCAGGCTACCAGTTCCCGTACCTGTTCGACGGCAGCCAGGAGGTCGCCCGAGCCTACCGCGCCGCCTGCACCCCAGACTTCTTCGTGTTCGACGGCGAGCGGGAGCTGGTGTACCGTGGCCAGCTCGACGACTCCCGGCCTGGCAACGACCTCCCGGTGAACGGCGCCGACCTGCGCGGGGCGCTCGATGCGGTCCTCGCCGGCGAGCCCGCCCCGGCCGAGCAGAAGCCGAGCATGGGCTGCAACATCAAGTGGAAGCCAGGCAACGAGCCGGTCGGGTAGCTTACGGCGCGTCGTTGACCGCGCGGTAGAAGCTGCGGACGGCCAGCACACCGGCCGTGGCCAATGCCACCGCCAGCGCTACAAGCACGAGCTTGTGCGCCAGCACCGCTGTCGGTCCGGCGAGCCCGCTCACCCGCTCGGCTACGCCGGAGACTGTGCCATACGCCGAGGCCGCTGCGAGCACCAGCAGCAGGCTCCCTTTGAGGGGTAACCTGATCCCGATCAGCGCGACGAGCACGATCCCCCCGAGGAGAATCCACACCGCCGCACGCACGATCTGCTTGCGCTCATGCCAGCTGATGCTGCGCTCGGCCAGCTCGTGGTGGCTACCAATCCCGTACACAACCTCGAGTGCCTCGCCCGTCTCGCCACGCGCCCGAGCCTCGGTCCAGAAGCTCGCGAGCCGCCGCACTCCGAACCGCTCGGCCAGGTAGAAGAACAGGTTCTGGTACTCCTGGTAGGACACGCTCAGCCCGGCGTGGGGATCGCCGGCGAGGTAGGTGGCCGTCCCCTCGTGGAACCACACCGGAAACCGGCGCCGGTCGCTGTACACCGGCACGTCCAACGCGCTGTTGGTGTGCACGTGCACCAGCTCGTGGCGGAAGGTGTTGACCATCGCGGTGTACGACTCGTGCCGCCACTGCCGCAGCGTGGTCTCGCGGTCCAGGTTCGGGTTCTGGAGCGCGGCCCGGTCGAGCGCCGCCAAGCTGTCCGCCGAGATGTACGACAGCGGCAGCAGAATGTACCGGCAGTAGAGCGTGACCCCGCCCACGCGCGACATCGGATCGGTGCTCTGCGGACCGAACCCTGAGAAATGATCGACGTTGTCCACGAGCTTCAGGTACACCAGACCGTCGAGCTCCGGAAACCCGAAGCGACGCACCCTGCGACGGACGGTGTCCTGGTGGTCGAGCATGTCATCCACGAACGCTCCGAGGGTCCCTGACAGCCAACGGTGCTCCTCGACGTGCGCGGGGTAGGTCAGCACGAACCGGTCGACGACCTTCCGCCGCACACCCTCGAGCTCCCGGCTGCCCAGGAGATCGCCCGCAGCCAGATTGAAGTCAACGAACACCCGCTCTGACCGCGAGCGCAACGCACGACCCTCGAGCATCCGTGCGCGGGCGGACTCGATTGAGGCTTCCGCAGACGGAAACCTCGGGTTCTCCCAGCGACGATCCTCGCCCCGGACGGCTGTGGAAGCCGTCAGAACAGCCGCAGCGAGCAGCGCGAGACCGACGCGCCGCCGGATCACGGCGCTGGCTCCCCGACGCGGATCACCCCCGCTGCACCTTCCGGTGTCTGCCGGAGGACCCTCCAGGAGTCCGACAGCGCCACCATCAGCGCCAATGACACCGTCAGCGCTCCGAACACCACCAGCGCCGTCTTCAGCAGCTTGACCATGAGATCGGTCTCGGCCGCCTCCGGGGCACGCCGATGTACCGACAGGCGCTTCAGCACCGCGCCGAGCCCGATCGCCACCACGGCCAGAACCACCCGTGCCAGCCACGCGCCGCTGAGCAGCTCATCGCCTGCCCACAGTGCCACACCCGCCGCGGTACACAGGCCGGTGAGCCGCCAGCCGCGCAGCCCTCTGCGGTAGGCGACGCCCAGGCAACCACCCACGACTCCCATCTGCAGCACGAGCACGAGCTGCGCGATCAGATCGCTGCGCGGCCCGGACGCGCCGAGCACCAGCACCAGGTCGCGCAGATCCGGCGCTGCCGTGGCCGCAAAGACGTCCGCATGGGGCGACACAGCAAGGGCCGTTGGCAGGTTGTGCATGTGGCTGACGCACGCCGCACCGGCAGCGATCGCGACGGCGTACACGATGCCGTCGAACCGCTCGTCCAGCTCCCCCATCGCCGGCGCCAGCCGGCACACCAGGGCGCACAGCACGACCATCGTCAACCCGCTCCAGCCGCCGTTCCAGACGAGCAGGTCGGTCGCTGCTCCAACAGCGAGCAGCAGCAGGAGCTGGGCAACGACACCGCTCAGGAACGCGTTCTCGATCAGCTCCAGCGGCTCACGCTCATACAGATCCGCCGCCCAGATCAGCGCCAGGACGGTAGCGGCCAGCAGGCCGGCGAACACGGCGACGTAGATGATCATCGGTTCTGCCCGGACTCAGCTTAGCAACTCACGGAGCCGTATCTTCGAAAATTCGAAGCAAAGCGCCTGGGTTGAGTTCTAAGTTCTTAATTTTGAATTCTTAATGCCACCCGCCCTCCCCAATGCATGCTCTGGGAGCTTCAGGCATCGAAGGGTGCGGGGAACGCTCGCTGCAAGGGCAGATGGGTGGGCGGGGGAGCTAACTGCTAACGTCTAA
>CAZEJK010000010.1:0-48542 GCA_964512045.1 uncultured Thermoanaerobaculia bacterium | reverse complement strand
CCGAACTGCCGGTGCGACCGGCGTCGCTGAATGACAGGAAGGATCGGATCGCCGGCTCGCGGCTCTGGAAGATCGATGGAAGGCGCTTCAGATAGAGGGATATCCCGTTCCAACGGTTCAGTTTCGGTCTTTCTTCTGTGGACGAGGGACGTGCCGTCATGGATCAGCTCGAGAAAGTTATCCGACGTGGGAGGTGTGAGCTGCGGATCCAGATTGAACAGCGGTTCGGGTTCTGGCGGCGAGTCGAGACTGTCTGCCGGTGAACCGACCGGAGTCAGTGCGAGCACCGCCAGCTCCCTCGGGTCGAGACCGATGAGAGCGTTGACTGGACCGTCAGCGAATCGGCTGATCAGCGGTGCGGCGAGGCCAAGTGCCTGCGCGGCCACACCGAGGTTGCCTGCGGCGTGACCAGCGTCCATGTTCACGTACCGGTAGCACCGCTCACGGTACTTGGCGCCGCTGCGCCCGAAGCAGACGGCCACGAGCACCGTGGCCGGCGCGTCTCGGACCAGATGTGGTGACGCGGACATCGTCTCGAGGTCCGGGCCTGAGTCGCTGGTCGCAAGCCGCTCGAGAGTATGATCCGCGACCTGGTAGTGGTACAGACCGGGCTCGAGACCGTCGACTCGACGGACCGCCACAAACAGATCCACCGGGTAAAGCGCGCCTGCGGACGGCGCCGTGCGGAGCTGCACGCGACCTCCGCCCACCTGCAGCGTCCCGCTGATCCCCTGGCTGTAGTGAAGCAGCGAGGCGAGGGTTGCGAGATCGATCGGCGTGTGTCCGAGCCGACGAGCCGGGGTATGCCACTGGCGACACGCCTCGAGCGCTGGTGGTCCGTCTGTGGAGGAGGCCGGGGGTAACGCCACGGTTGGAGCGTCCGGGTAGCGTGTGTACAACGGTGGACGTTGGCGCCAGATGCCTCCGCTCAGCTGGAAGCGTGCCACGTACGAGGTGCCGTGGTGGTAGACCTCGGCGAGGGTGAGCTGCTCGCTGCCGACGGTGATGCGGGTCGGTTGGATCATGGTGTCCACGATAGCGCGGCGGGAGCCGTCCAGATTCCGGTAGCGTGGACAACCGGTCCTCGCCGTTCTGCGTCATGACGGTCCATACTCCCGGTCGCCGACGTGGCAACCATGACGATGGTGGCACCGTTCGACAGCGCGAGCCCTTACCTCCCGGTAGACCGTCGATCTGACCTATGTGGGCTGGGTGCGTCCTGCCACTTGCGGAAGTGAACCCGCGGGTCGCGCTCGTCGGGGCGGGTTGCGGCGCGGGCAAATGCCTGTGCTGTGCGCTCGGAGACCTCGACCATGGAGGAACGCTCGCCCACGGCGATGGAACCGACGTCGTTGCTGCGAATTCCGCCGCGGCGGCAGACCACCGCGAGCAGCCGGCGCTCGTCGGCGCCGTGACAGCGGCCCCAGCTCACCTGGAAGCGGACCCATCCTGAGCGAGCTCCCGTGCGGCCGCGCTGCTGCGCGCTCGGTCGGTCGTGTCGACGCTCAGGCCGTTGCTGAGGCTGTTCCACGCTGCGGGGCTGGCAGGGGCCGCCGTGCTCACTGCGGGCCACGAGCTCGGCGACGAGACGAACCGGGTCGTGCCCGGCCAGGAGCTCCTCGGCCAGCTTCTCGAACCTCGAATCGTCGCGAGCGCTCGACTGCTCCGCGAAGCTCTCCAACAGCCGCTGATCTGCCGCCCTGTGGATCTCCATCGGGCTGGGGACGCGCGCCCGGCTGGCCTCAATCCCGGCGCTGCGCAGCATCTGATCGAGGCGTCTGCGGCCGCGGGGCGAGACCATGACCGTGCACGTGCCCTTGCGACCCGCCCGGCCGGTACGGCCGCTGCGGTGAGTGAGCAGCTCGGGGTTGTCCGGGAGATCCATGTGCACGACCTGTGCAATGTCGGGAACATCCAGACCGCGGGCCGCCACGTCGGTGGCCACCAGGACCTTGGTGCCGTTGAAGCGGAACGAGGTCAGCGTGGCGGTGCGCTCACCTTGGGACAGCTCGCCGGACAGCAGGCGAACCGGAAAGCCGTGGCGGGCAAGCTCCCCGGTGAGCTCGCTGGCGCCGGCTCGGGTGCGCACAAACACCAGCGTCTTGGCATCCGGATCGAGCAGCAGCAGGTTGATCAGCGCCGCCAGCCGGTCACCGGGCCAGACCTCCATGGTGCGGAACTCGATGTCGCTGTGCTGGGCGTGGGGATCGTCGCAGGAGAGAACGAGCGGGTCGTCCTGGTAGCGCTCTGCCATCGATTGGACAGAGGGAGGGAAGGTCGCCGACATCAGGTGGGTTCGACGGTTGTCGGGTGTCGCCTCGAGCAGCTCTGTAATCTCTTCTGCAAAGCCCATGTCGAGCATCTCGTCAGCCTCGTCCAGGGTGATAACGTCGAGTGCGTCGAGGGCCAGCGTGCCGCGTCGGAGGTGATCGAGCAGACGCCCGGGTGTGCCGACCACGACGGTTGGATCCCGGCGCAGCAGAGCCAGATCGCCGTGGAGTGCGGTGCCGCCGGTGAGCGATCCCACCTCCGCTGCGAGGGCTTTGTACAGCCATGTCAGCTCGCCGGAGATCTGAACGGCGAGCTCACGGGTCGGGGCGACCACGAGCACGGCCGGTCGGGCAGCGGGACCGCGTGTCCGGTGGCGAGCGGCGTTGGCGACCGCTTCAGCAGCCGCCATTCCGAGTGCCACGGTCTTGCCGGAGCCGGTGCGCGAGGAGATCCGCAGATCGCGACCGGTGAGCCCGTGTGAGAGCACGGCCTGTTGGATGTCAGTGAGATGATCGAAGCCGCGCTCCTCGAGCGCCGCTCCGAGGCCCAGTGGGGCCGTTGGGAACTTCGAGCTTTCCATCATGTCGAGGGGATCCAGTTCTGGTCGTCGCGGGCTCGGTCACACGACACACGTGCTGTTTGTCCAGTCATCTGCGGGAGGATCGTGCGAACTCCGAGCGTTCGGCAGCGAACCCACGAGCGCCGGAGTGTAGCATACTCGTGCGTCGAGGCGGGAGCTCAGTTCTGCCGATAGGCACGGATCTCGACCTGCTCCATGCCGGTTCGCGTCGGCCAGTCCACGAGAAACCGAAGCTCGTTGCGGTCCGCTGACGGACGCATCCGGGCAGTCAGTATGTCTCGTTGGCGAACATAGATGCGCCCCTCGTACACTCCGTCTCGTCGCGGCGCCATACTGATCATGAACTGCGACTCCAGCTTGGAGAAGCCGGCGAACTCACGGCCGAGACCGATCGATCCGGTGAACGTCCTGGAGTCATCCGTCGGACCGAGAAATCGAGCCTCCGGTCCGAAGACCCACTGACCCTGGAGCTGACCGGCTGCAACCTGTGGTGTCGGCTCACCGCCGGCGAGCACTGCCACCTCGGGCCACGCCATGACCACTGCGATGATGGCCGTTGTGCACAGGGCAAATCCAGCGAAGCTGATGGTCCCGAGCCGAGGAGGCCTCGCGTCGAACGGGAGTGGCGGTGGCGTCAGTGTCTCGGAGGGGTGCGCGTCGACCGACGCGTCCTCCTCCTCGAGAAGCTCCTCGTCTTCGTCGGGCGAGTAGCCGACACCTGTGGTGATGAGGAAGAGAAACGCAAACAGCAGTGCGTCGACCCCGATGAAGATCACCCACCACGCTCCGGTGAGTGGCCCCCCGGTGCTCTGAAAGCTGTTCACGGAGTGTCCCACGAACATCTCGCTATCGGTGCCGGAGAGCACGTCTCCGATCCATTCCGCCGGGAGGCCGAGCGGCAGCGAGCTGACGATGGCGACCACAGCGATGGATGTTGTGACGTAGAGCAGCGTGGCGCCAAGAGTGAGCCCGGCCCGGGTCGGGAACAGCCACAGGCGCAGTGGATCTCCGCGGCCGATCCGGCCAGCGGCGTAACCCAGCACGCCGCCGGCAATCATTCCGACGATACCGGGGACGAACAGGATCGTTGCGCGGCCGAGGCCAAACCCCAGGCTCAGCACGAGCGTGAGCCCGATGACCGGCAGGAGCCGGCGTGTGATGAACTGACCGGT
The DNA here is from genome assembly GCA_964512045.1 of uncultured Thermoanaerobaculia bacterium. Lineage (GTDB taxonomy): Bacteria > Acidobacteriota > Thermoanaerobaculia > Thermoanaerobaculales > Sulfomarinibacteraceae > CAZEJK01. The sequence continues at coordinate 44,519 of CAZEJK010000010.1, read as the reverse complement.
TCGCATGTCATCCATCGCGTGCTGCCTTCAGATATGAGATCTCGGCGGCAAGGTCCGCAGCGTCCACCCTACCGTCTCCGGTGACGTCTGGCCGTCCAGTGGACGTCTTCCCAAAGATGATCTGCAGAATGTGCAGCAAGTCGTCGACAGTGAGCAGGCAGTTGAGGTCGGCATCGCCCACGACGTCGCACGGTAGGCGGGCGTACAGGAGATCCCGATGGCTGGCATCGCCGTAAGCGACATGGATCTGATTGAGGTCATCGACGGCGATGGCAGTGCCACCGCCGACGTGGCCGGAGCCGTCGATCACCTCGAAGTGCCACTGGCAGGTGGTTCCGCTGCACGTCAGCCAGGCGTGCTTGAGAGCGCCGTTGGTGCTGTCGACGTAGCTGATGTGGGATAGACCGCCTTCGAGAGCAATGGCACATCCCTCGCCGACATCGCCGGCGGTGTCGAGTGTCTGGTGAGTCCAGCCACCGCTGAACTTGGCTGCGTAGCGCAGGGCGGTGTTGGTCGTGTCCTGATACGCGATCCGTGGCTGGTCGAGCGACGGTTCGACGGCGATCGAGACGGTGCCGACATCGACCGACGCGTCCACGGTCTCCGTTGTCCACCAGCAGATGGGGTTGCACCGCATCCACGCATACTTCAGTGTTGCAGGGCTTCCTGAGGTGTAGGCGACGTGCGGCAGGTTGTTACTGTCCAGAGTCATCGCGGTGTGCTCGCCGGTTCGTGGAGCGGTGTCGACAGCAGTGAACGACCAGGAGCTGCTCTTCCATGCGTACGCCAGATCCTCGTTGGCCGAGTCGTGGTAGCTGATCCGTGGCGATCCGCCGTTCAGCCGCAGCGACGGGGTCCCGGCCGTGCTGCCGATGGCGGTGACGTCGTACCACTCCCAGAAGCCGTTGCCCTGGTCGATCGCCCAGCGGAGCTGGTGGCTCCCGTTGCCTACTCTGCAGGTGTAGGCGATATGGGGATCGGCGAGCGTGTCGAGGTCGATGGAGCTGATCGGTCTCCACGTGGGCGTCCGGTCGAGGACCGTGTGGAACCAGACGCCGGCGAACCGTTGTGCGTAGCGGAGCGCGCCGTCGTAGAGATCGCCGTAGCTGACATGGACGATCCGATCCGTGCTGTTGACGACGATCGCGGGGTCCGCGACGTCGCCGAGAACATCCACTGTCTCGAGCACCCAGGCAGAGCTCTCACGACGTCCTATCCGGAGCTCCGCCTCATCCTGATTGAGATAGGCGACAGTGGGCGCCGATCCGACCGACAGGACCGTGGCGTGCACGCCGACGCTGTGCCCCGTGTCGAGGTAGTCGTGGCTCCAGACCACCAAGCCTCCGATCGAGCCGCGGCGGTGCAAAGCGCAGCCCTCGTCCAGCTCTCGCGACGTGATCATCGGCTGTCCGGCAGAGGAGAGTGCGATGGACGTCGAGGAGTAGGTGGTGCCGTTGTTGGGGGCAGCGGTGACGACGGTCCAGCCACTGCCGAGATTCTCGGCGTAGCGAACCGTGGTGCTGTTGAGAATGCCGGCGCCGTAGGCGACCCGTGGGTGATCCGATGTGTCGAGCACGATGTCGCAGCTGTACAGCGCTCCGGTCCCGGAGTCGATGATGTCGTTGACCCAGGAGTCCGTGCCGTTGTTCCAGTAGACGTAGCCGAGCTCCCAGCCGGAGGTCGAGGAGGGCTCGAACACCACTCTCGAAGAGTAGCCGGCCACAGCGACGGCAGGTGCCGGGGCATCGAACGCGGCGTAGAACAGGGTCTCGCGCATCCAGGCGCCGTTGCCGTTGTCCACCATCACGTACAAGCGCTGGTCGGTATCGTCGATGTAGGCGATATGCGGCTCGTTGGCATCATCGAGCGCGATGTCGAGCCGATCGCAGTCGACGCTGCTGTCCAGCTCCCAGGTAGCCCAGGTGCCGGCGAAGTCGCGCGCGTACCACAGGGTACCGTCGGCGCCGGAGTAGGCGATGTGCATCGAGCCGTCGCTGCCGATCGCCATGCTGGCAGCTCCGCCACAGCCCGTGGTCGAGTCGACAGCTTCGACCTGCCAGCCAGAGCCATCGTTCCAGGCGTGATGTAAGCGATCTCCGCCGTACGCGAGGTGGAGGGTGTTGGACGGGTCCTTGGCGAAGCCGAAGCCGTGGCCGGCGTACCAGCGCGGAGCGTCGATGGTCTCCAGGACCCAGTCGAGCTGGGCCCGGGCTGGCAGAGCCGTGACGATCCATCCAAGCGCAATCACGAGCACGACCGGGACAGGTCGGCTGAGACCGGTGTGGGACAACATGTTTCCTCCTGCAGTGCTCCTGTCGCAGGATACACCCATCGGATGATCTCGGAGGTGGTGCTGGTCACAGGAAGCTGTTGTGACGCGTCGAGTCCTCGGACCGGCGCCTTCCGAGCATCACCTTGGTTGCGGCCCGCGGCCGCGTCAGGATTGCATTGCCGACACTCGTGCGCATGCTCTACTCTGGGAGCCAACATGAACGTAGCTCTCCTGGCGTACCTGGTGTGCCCGTCGTGTGAGGCACCACTCGAGCTCTCCGATGGTGTCGAGCCTGCAGAAGAGACGATCGTTGACGGTGAGCTTGCCTGCGCGGCGTGCGGTCGTAGCTTCCCGGTGGTTCACGGTATACCGCAGCTGCTGGCGCGCTCCAGCGAGAGCCCGACGAGTGACCTGTACTCGGATATCTGGAGCTCGTACGAGCCCGAATCCGCGACCCCGAAGCGCACGAACAGCGCGGGGTATCACGCCCGAGCGAAGAGCCACTGGGATCTGCTCGAGCTGGCGTCTGGACACGATCTCGTCGTACCTGGGATCGGGATCGATGCGGGGTGTGGCAATGGTGACGCCGTGATCGCACTGACGAGGCGTCATTCGGAAGCCTACGTTGTCGGAATCGATCTGTCGTCCGGCCCGATGTTGAAGGCCGAGGTGGTGCGGCGGCGAAGCAACGCCGATCTCGTCCGAGGAGATCTGCTGTCGTTACCGTTCGTACGCGGTGCGTTCGACTTCATCTACAGCTTCGGTGTGTTGCACCATACAGCGGATCCTCGATCGGCGTTCTCGAAGCTTGTGGAACGGCTGCGACCCGGCGCCAGGATTACCGTGTTCGTGTACAAGGACTTCTCTGACCTGCCCGTGAAGCGGTTCGTCCTCACCCAGGTGAACCGCCTGCGCGCGGTGACGACGCGCCTGACGCCACGCATGCTGCGTGTGCTCTCCAAGATGCTGGCTCCGCTGGTCTACGTGGGTCTGGCGGTGCCGGCTCGCTGCCTGCGCGCGGTAGGGCTGGGACGCATCGCACAGCACGTTCCGTACGGGACGTTTCCGGACCTGCGGACGATCTCGAGCTCGCTGGAAGACCGGTTCGGAGCGCCGAACGAGTTCCGCTTTTCTCGCACGGACCTCGAGCAGTGGATCGCAGAGGAGCGCCTGGTTGATGCCAAGGTTGTGGACTGCTTGCCGTGGGGGTTTTCCGGACTCGTTCTGACGGGTCGAAAGGCCGAAGAGTCATGAGCTGAGCTTCGACGGTGGCCTGTGCGGCCAGCGGCCGCGCTGGGTTCTCGGAAGCGAGCAATCTGCGAGACCGACACACTCGGGTGTTCACGTTTCAGCGTCCACTCCGTTACTCTGCGTGGGGCTGACAATGACGACCGGCGTTCGGGAGGTGACAATGCGGCCACGTGGCGGATGGTGGATGCGGTTTCGGGCATGGGGTGGACGGATGTGGAGCTCCCTGCAGGCCGGCGACGGTCTGCGGCGGGGGGTGACCTGGGCCGCCGGGGTGGTGCTGGTGCTGGTCGCGCTGCTCGTGGGCTCTACGCTGCCGATCGGCTTCGGACCGGTGCTGGACCTCGTGGCGGGCACTGTGCTGTTCCTGGTCGCGGCCGCAGTCATCACGATGGGGGCCGCCGTTGCAGCCCGTCTTCTCTGGCTGCTTGGCCGGGCAGTCTCATGGAAGGCGTTCCTGCTCCTCGTCGCCGGCATCGGTACCGTCATGGTGATCTCCGGGATGGCGCTGATTGTCATCCTGCCGGTGGCGGTTCCGATCCTCCTGCTCGGTGCTGTGCTCGGAGCGGCGTTCGATGGCCAGTGGCCCGAACGGTCGTGGTGGAGTCGCGGTGCTCTGATCGTGATCGGTGGGGTTGCTGTGGTAGCCCTCGTGTACGTGACGGCGACATTTGTCGACCAGGGTAGCTCACAGCACCTGGCAGAGATCCCGGACGATCCCGTGGCTGTCGAGCCCTTGGCGGTGGCGGATCCCTCGCAACCGGGCCCCTTTGCGGTGCAGTACCTGACGTACGGCTCCGGCGAGGACCAGCGGCGCAGTGAGTACGGTGAGGACGTGGATCTGCTGACAGAGTCGGTGGACGGCTCGGAGCTCGTCTCCGGCTCCAAGGGTTGGCAGATGCGGTTGCGCTCCTGGTACTGGGGGTTCGACGAGGAGGCGATGCCGATCAACGGTCGAGTCTGGTACCCGGAAGGTTCCGGTCCGTTTCCGCTCGTGCTGGTGGTGCATGGCAATCACAGCATGGAGGAGCCGTCCGACCCGGGCTATGAGTGGCTCGGACGGCTCCTGGCGAGCCGAGGCTTCATTGTGGTGTCGGTGGACGAGAACTTCCTGAACGGTTCCTTCCGCGGCTCTCCGAACCGCGAGAACGACGCTCGGGCGTGGATCCTCCTCGAGCACCTGCGTGTGTGGCAGCGGTGGAGCGAGGAGTCAGGGGGACCTTTTGCGGGCCGGGTCGACATGGATCGGGTTGGTCTCATCGGCCACTCGCGGGGTGGCGAAGCGGTGGCGATCGCCGCGGCGTTCAACCGTCTCGAGCGGTACCCCGACGATGCCACGATCGGTCTTCCGCACGGGTTCGCGATCCGTTCCGTCGTGGCCATTGCACCGTCTGATGGTCAGTACGAGCCGATGGACCGGCCGACGCCGCTGAATGGTGTGAGCTACCTGACGCTTCAGGGTGGCCACGACGCCGATGTCTCGGTGTTCATGGGCGCTCGCCAATGGCGACGGACAACGCTCGAGGAGGGCCAGATCAAGGCGAGCGTGTGGGCGTATCGCGCCAACCACGGCCAGTTCAACACGGTCTGGGGTCGCACCGACTACCCATGGCCGTTCAGCCGATTGCTGAACCTCGCGCCGCTGCTGAGCGGAGAGGAGCAGCGAAGGCTCGGTGGTGTGACGATCTCGGCGTTCCTGGAGGCGACTCTCCACGACCGCGACGAGTACCGGCGGCTGTTCCGAGACCTCCGAACGGCGGAGCAGTGGCTGCCGGACGACCTCTACATCACGCGCTACGAGGACAGCTCGTTCGTGGCCGTTGCGGACTTCGAGGGTGATATCGATGTCACCACGGGGAAGCCAGGCGTAGAGATCTCAGGCAACGATCTCGCGGTGTGGCGGGAGGATCAGCTCGGCTTCCGGGGCAGTGGCAGCAAGCGGAACGGGGTCGCGGTCGTCGGTTGGCGGTTCGATGCCGACACGGTCGAGTCTGAGGCCGCGTCGCCGATGTACGAGCTGCGGCTCGAGGAGGAGCTGAGTGAGCGGTTGCAGATCGACGTCGAGTCCGTTCTGGTGCTCAATCTGGCGGACACTGGCAACGATCCGCCGCGCGACGATCAGGATGGTGAAGGCGCAGACGATGGGGCAGCTGAGGAGGCAGGCGACGAGGAGCCCGAAGCTGACGCCGAGGATGCCGAATCGGTGGAGCCGCTGGATCTTTCGGTCGAAGTTGGCGACGCCGCGGGAGTGGTCGCGCGTCTTCCGCTGAGCACCTTCAAGCAGCTGCCGCCGCCGGTGGATTCGCGGATGACCAAGCTACCAGCGGAGACCCATATGTACGGATCGGCGTGGGAGACGACCTTGCAGACGTTCGAGCTGCCGCTGACACAGTTCCTCGAGAGTGCACCCGAGCTGGATCCATCGAGCCTGCAGGCGATCCGTCTCGTGTTCGATCGCTCGCCCGAGGGCGTGATCGTTGTCGATGACGTCGGGTTCGCGCGGCCAACCCCGTGATCCCAGCCGGTAACCGCTCCTCTATGGCCTCGTTCTGGCCCGCTACGCCGACTCGTCCGTCTCGCCGGGCTGCGTGGCACGGCGCCGAATCCTACTCGCCCACCGGGGTGATCCGCGGTAGGTGCTGCGAGTACACCCGGTACCACCGCTCGACGTTACGGACGTAGGCGACCGGCTCGGAGCCGCGGCAGTACCCGTACCGCGTCTGGGAGTGGTAAGCCTCGCGTTCCAGCAGGAGCATGGCCCGCTCGACGCTGTCGTACCACACGTCGCCGTCGAAGCCTTGCCGTCGAGCAAGCCACCGGGCGTCCATGAGGTGCCCGCGTCCGGCGTTGTAGCTAGCCAGCGCGAACCGGATCCGTGTCGCCAGCGAGAGAGCAGGCTCGAACGAGTCGATGAGAGAGCGCAGGTAGCGGCACCCCGCGGCGATCGCCTGGCTCGGATCGCGCAGGTTCTTCGCGCCCATGGCGCGACCGGTACGTGGCATCATCTGCATGAGCCCGATCGCTCCGGCCCAGCTCGTCTCATCTGGGTCGAAGCGTGACTCCTGATAGATGATGGCCGCCACCAGTCGCCAGTCGAGCGTATGGGCCTCAGCGTGCTCACGGATCAGGTCATCGTACGGCGACAGCTTGCCGCTGGCGTCCGCACGGAGCTCGTCGCGAGCTCTGGCGATTTGCTTCTGGCTTTGGAAGTATCGTTTCCGCCAGATGTTGTAGTGGAGACCGCGGTACTCCCGCGCGATGAATCCATTCAGGGCTTGGAGGAGCTTCGGATTGTCGGGACGGACTGCCCAACCGAGGCGGGTGGTGGCCAGCGTGAACGCGGCGCGCAGATTGCGGCCGTACGTCTGCTCCATGTTGAGCAGGTTCGAGTCGCATACCGTGATGTCGTACGTGCCGTCCTCGACCCTGGCGAGGATCTCCTCGGTCTCGATATCCTCGGCAACCCACTCGAGCGCGATATTCGGGACACTGTCTTGGAGAGCTCGGAGCGACTCGGCGTACGCGCTGGATGCGCGGACGTGGACCGTGCGGCCGTTCAGGTCCCTCGGAGCCTTGACAGCGGTTTCAGAGCCGCGAGTGACGACCACCTGATCCACCGTCTGGTACGGTCGGGTGAACTCGACCCGGTCCGAGCGCTCCTCAGTGATCGTCCACGCGGAGGCGATGACATCGCCGCGCCCTTCGAGAAGCCAGGTCTCGAGCTCGTCGTGGCCTGATGGGACGGCGACCTCGAGGTTCAGGTCCAGGCTGTCCGCGAGCTTGCCCATCATCTCGAACTCGAAACCCATCTGTTGGCCGCGATAGAGGTAGTAGGTGAGGGCGTTGTTGCGGGTGATCATCCGCAGTCGTCCGCGCTCTGCGAGTCCCGGGAGATCGTCGAGGAGCACCTCGCGGTGATCTCCCACCAATGAGCGCTCGACCAGGTGCTGATTCAGTAGCTGGATCAGCTCCTTCGCGTTCGGGTTGCCGGCGATGGCGATGGCTCTGTCCTCTGCGAGGACGGCCACCGGATGAAGGGCCGAGAAGCCTCCGGCCACGGCGTTCCACAGATACCGGTCGACTCCTGTGGCATCACACGCTCCGTCTGCGACGAGCTCCAGCGCCTCGATGGTGCTGACTGCGGAGTCCAGGTCGTGTGTTGGAATGGCGATTCCCTGTGTTGCGAGTATGCGCACAGTGTCGGCGTAGGAGCTTGATGGCCGGAGGCACACCTTCCAGTCTGCGAGGCGCGCGAGATCCTGTACTGGCTGCCGGTCGCTGGAAGCCACCAGGAGCTCGTCGGTGTACAGGTACGGCTCGGAGAACAGGAGCTGTTGATGGCGATCTTCAGTGACCGTCAGGCTCGCAGCGATCAGATCCGCTTCGCCGGCGAGCAGACGTTCGATCATCTGCGGCAGACGGCGCTCCGGAATCAGCTGCAATGGACGGTCGAGGGCTTCGGCAAACCCCTCGAGGATCTCCTCTTCCGTGGCCACCGGATGGGCGTCGCGAGGCAGGAACGCGATCGGCTCAGGAGGGACGAGCACGCGGATGGGAGCCGCTTCTGGTTGGGTGGCATCGGGTGGCGAGGGTTCTCTCGGTCCTCCGCACGCCGAGGCGGTGATCACAGCGACCATGACGCCATGGGTGATCACGAAGCGCTTCAGGGCTTTTCCAGACATGTTGCTCCCTTCACCTTCCTTCCACCGTAGCGCATCCTCCCAGTGCCGTGCCAAACGGTCAGTGAGTGCAGATCGCCGATACAACCGCTCATCGGAGGTGTCAGGTACCATGAGCCACGAGGAGCTGAACCATGTCGAATGCTCTGGATGCCTTTACCGTCTCCGACCGCGAGGAGATTGAATCGATTCTGCCGGAGGTTGTGGCTGCCCTCCGTGCTCAGGCGGACTCGCTTGCCACGCCGATGCGCAAGACGTTCAAAGGGCAGCCGTTGCCATCGCGCGATGAGATCGTGACGATGCTCGGGCTGCTTCGCGCCGTGATCTTCCCCGGTTACTTCGGAAACCGGGACGTGACCGAGGAGACCCTCACGTTTCACATCGGCGCGATGCTCGACCGGGCGGCGACGATCCTCTCAGACGAGATCCTGCGAGGGCTCTGCTTCGTCTGTACCCGCGAGGCTGCGTGCTGCACGTTGAACGACTGCTCCGAGAAGGCTCGGCAGCATACGGCCGCGTTCCTGCGGCGCCTGCCGGAGCTGCGCCGTCTGCTGGCGCTGGACGCGGTGGCAGCGTACGAAGGCGATCCGGCCGCCACCAGCCCTGCCGAGGCGATCTTCTGCTACCCGTGTCTGCAGGCGTTAACCGCCCATCGCATTGCCCACGAGCTGTACCTGCTCGGTGTGCCGCTGATTCCGCGGATCATCAACGAGCACGCGCACAGCCGGACTGGCATCGACATCCATCCCGGCGCCACGATCGGCGAGAGGTTCTTCATCGACCACGGCACCGGAGTTGTCATCGGCGAGACGTGCGTCATCGGTAGCTCCGTGCGCCTGTACCAGGGTGTGACGTTGGGCGCGAAGAGCTTTCCGCTGGATGCGGAGGGCAAACCGATCAAGGGGATCCCACGCCACCCGGTGGTCGAGGATGGTGTGACCATCTACTCCGGGGCGACCATCCTCGGCCGGATCACCATCGGTGCAGGCTCGGTGATCGGCGGTAACGTCTGGCTGACGCGGTCGGTGCCGCCGGGGTCGAAGGTCGCCCAGGCGCGGGCGAAGCCGGAGCAGTTCCTCGATGGCGGAGGGATCTGACGTGGCCCAGCCCGCAGGTAGGTTGATGGTCTTGCGATCGCTGTGATCAGTGCGCTTCCATTTCTTGACCGGCGGATGGAAGGTACGCTACGGTAGCGTTGTCGGATCCCATGGATACACTGTGCGCGAGCACAGGTGAGAGGTAGGAGGAGGAGATGGGCAAGCGATTCGGAGCGGTTCGTTTGTGGATTCCGTTCGTGGTAGTAGCGCTGGTCTGCGCGCCCGCAGTGGTAGCGGTCGCCCAGGGCGTCACGCCGGAGGAGCAGGCTGAGATTGATGCAGCAGCACGGGATGTGCCGGTCCCGATGTCGCAGCCGACGCCGAGAACGATCACGTGTTCGAGCGGCACACCGACCGTGCTGTACTTCTCGGACTTCGAGTCAGACAACGGTGGTTGGACGGTGGCCACCACCTATGTCGACTGGGAGCACGGCCAGATCAGTCAGGGGGTTTTCGACCAGTGTGACAGCACCTCTTATGACGGCCCTGCTGGTGCGTACTCAGGCAACAACGCATGGGCCACCAACCTGGACGGCTGCTACGCCAATCAGGGAGACGACACAATCCTGGCGCAGACGTTCGATCTGACGAGCCTCACGCCCGGTACTGAGGTCCAGCTGGAGTGGTGGCACTGGTACCACGTGTTCGAGTCGTTCGACTACGCCCAGGCGTTCGTGGGTGGCGTCGAGGTCTGGCGCACGCCCGGCCCGAATCCGTCTGCCGACTGGGAGCTGGTGACGGTCGACATCTCGGCGTACGCGGGATCGACGGTCGACGTAGAGTTCCTGCTGCACACCACGACGGTTGTGAACCGACCCGGCTGGTACATCGACGATGTCGAGATCAGCTACTGCGCGACAGGCGCGGCCGTGGAACCGGGTATCCCGACGTTGAGCACAGCCGGGATCGCGGCGTTCCTGATGATGATCGCGGCCGGCGCGTTCATTGTGTTACGTCGGCGCGGTTGACACCAACTCGTGTGAACGAGCAAAAGGCCCCTCCGCATGGGGGGCCTTTTGCGTGGACTGGGAACCTTCCGCGGCTGCATGGAGCTGCCGTGGCTTCAGGGGCCGTGCGTTCCCGCTCTGTCGAAGGCGTCGACCAGCTTCTGCCGGAGCGCGTCGACTCCGATGCCGAAGATGGTCACGCTCTTGTCTTGGCTCATGTGGCCCGTGGTGACCTCGATGGCACTCTTGGGGATACCGGTTGCCGACGACAGCAGCTTCACCACGGCGGCGTTCGCCTTGCCGCGTTCCGGCGGCGCCTGGACCTCCAGCTTGAGCGCGCCGCCGTGGGGGCCCACCAGCCGCGTGCGGCGGGCCCCCGGCTTCACGCGCAGGCGGAGCCGCACTCCGTCTGCAGTCGGCTGCAGCTCGATGGAATCGGTCACGACTCCGGCGGTGGGTCCGCCTTGGCGAGAAGACCACTGACCACGTCCTTGTGCACCGCGAGGGTCAGCATCTTCAGCCGAACATAGTCCTCCCGGTACATGTAGTAGCCCTTGTGCTCGCCGAGACGCGACGAGCGGTTGGAGTCCTTGATCAGGAACCACCGTTCGCCGTTGTGAGTGAGAGTGCCGACCGCGTGATTGCCGTGATCGTCGGTGGTGGTGTGGTTGGCGATCCGCATCTCGCGGGCGCTCTGATCGATGAACCCCGGTGGCACATCGAAGGTGGGGACCACCGCCATGTCCTCGACGCCGAGCATCCCGGGCTCGGAGACGTCACCTCCGATCGACACCGTGTAGCCCTGATCCAGAGCGCGCACCAGGACGTTGAACCAGACATCGAGGGGAACGTTCAGGTAGTGCTCGTCCTCCCACCAGTTGTCCGGAACCTCGAACTGGCCCCAGCTCCAGAACGGCTGTGACAGAGTGGACTGGAGGTCCACGTAGTCCTCCGGATCGAGCTGGCACACCCGCGACAGGAACTCGTGTGGGGAGTACGTCGTGCCGTTCCACTCGACCGTCTCGGGCGGCGCGCCCATGGTCCGATCGAGGAAGGCGCGGATGGAGCTGAGGATCAGCTCCTCATCCCAGAACTGGTTCGCCGCGCACCACTCGAGGAACGACAGCATGTGCGCATGCAGCGCCGAGTGATCGAAACGACCGTCCTCCGCCAGCACCCCTGCGTACGCCGAGCGGGGCACGATGCCATAGGTGGACCAGATCCTGCGGAAGGCGTTGCCCTCGGAGCCCTGCGCGAACAGCGACTCGCCGCGTCGTTCGACGTACCGACGGGCCTTCTCGACGTACTCCCAGTAGACCGTCCACATCTCCGACAGCTTGATCTCCTCGTCGTGAAGCCGCTTGATCTCGGACTCCATCAGCGAGGTGATGGAGAAGCTCCAGCAGCTTCCGGTCAGGTACTGAGGTGTTGGCGGAAAGTGCCACGCCTGCTCGAACGCCGTTGGTCCCTCCGGGCGCCAGATGTCTGAGGTGTCGAACCGGAGCTCCTCGGCGGCCTCAGCTTCGGCCTTCTCCTGCTCCTCGATCGCCGCGAGGATCTCCTCGGTCTTGGCTTGTGCTTCTTCCGCCAGCTTTCTGTTCCGTTCCTGCATCTCCTCGATCAGGGGGTACTGGGTCGCCGGTACATAGCTGGCGGTGTCGCGGTCGACGGTCTGAGCAGGCAAGAACGGGACCGTGAGCACGACGATCGCGACGGTGATGGGGATGGCCTTTGGCATGGGTTTCCTCCTCCGGCGGCGGTTGCCGCGGTGCCATTATAGGGCGCGCCAGTCCAGCGCGAGCTCGCCGGCGATGCGCACGGTGGCGAGGTGGATCGCGACGATGTCGTCGATCGATCGGGCGTAGCCGCCGGCCATCGTCACTGCCGTCGGGAGTCGGTGGTCCCGGCAGGCGGACAGAACCAGCCGATCACGCGCGGCGAGTCCGGCCCTGGTCAGACCGAGCCGCCCCCAACGGTCATCGTGATACGGGTCTGCACCGGCGAGGTAGAGCGCCATGTCGGCGCGAGAAGCGTTCAGGGCTCGCTCGAGGTTCGGCTCGAGAGCTGCCAGATACTCGGCGTCGCCGGTGCCGTCTGGGAGCTCGACATCCAACGAGCTGGCGCGTTTCCGGGCAGGGAAGTTCTTGGCGCCGTGGATCGAGAACGTGAACACGGAGGGGTCGCCCTCGGAAAGTGCGGCGGTGCCATCCCCCTGATGGACGTCGCAGTCGATGACGACAGCGCGACGGATCCGACCGGCACGTTGGAGGCTACGGATGGCCACCATCACGTCGTTGAACACGCAGAAGCCGGCGCCCGTCGAGCTCGAGGCGTGGTGGGTCCCGCCGCCGAGGGTGACCGCCACGCCGTCGGCGAGTGCGGCTGCTGCAGCCGCTGTGGTGGCGCCCACCGCGCCACGGGCCCGCGCCACGAGCTCCTTCGACCACGGGAGCCCGATCCGGCGGACGGCGGTCCGTGGCAAGGAGCCTTCGGTGACCATCCTGATGTACTCCGCGTCGTGGACCAGCGCCAGATCGTTATCACTGGCGGGCGGCGCGCTGACCACCTCGATCCCGTTGCCGACCAGCTCCCTCGACACCCGCTCCCGTAGCCGGGCGTACTTGGCCAACGGAAACGGATGGTCGGGCGGCAGCGGCAGCTCGGTGCCATCGGAGACGAACACGCGCACGCGGGCATGGTTGCAGCGTTCCACACACAACGCAACTGACGGTACCATCGTGGCGCCGTCCGCGTTCTCTGCCGGTGGGCCTGCTCCGTGCGACCGGTGCGGTACGCGGATCGCACGCCCAGTTGCCGCGGATTGGTCGGGATGGCAGGATCGCTCAGAGGAGGTTGCCATGGCGAGCTTTCCCCCTGATGTACGGATCGATCTGGACGGCTGGGAGCTGCAGTGGGTGGCTCTCGAGGTGACCGGCGACAACGACGAGACGGAGCAGCTGTGGCAGCTGGCCCACGAGCAGGCACGGCACGCCTTCGTCAGCAAGGAGATCACCCGACACCCGCGGGTGAACGCGGTGCGACAGCTCTTTCGACAGGCGGGCTGCGACCCGACCCGGTACCGTCCGTCGTCGGAGGCATTGCTGCGCCGGGTGCTGAAAGGCGACGACCTGCCGCGGATCCATCCCCTTGTCGACCTGAGCAACCTGGTCTCGATCCGGCTGGTGACGCCGTGCTGTGTTGTCGATCAGGCGACGCTGACCCCGCCGCTGGTGCTGCGGGCAGGCGCGCCGGACGAGGAGATGCTGTCGATGCGTGGCCCGTTCCGCCTCGAGGGCAAGCCGGTACTGGCCGATCAGAGGGGGCCGTTCGGGACGCCGATCACGGACGCTGAGCGTGTGAAGATCACGGCAGAGACGGTTGTTGCGTGGATGGTGGCCTATCTCCCCGCCGGCGACGAGGCCGACATGCCGCGGCTCGTAGAGGCGCTGCTGCAGGTCGCCAGGTGGCCGGTGGGGCTCTCCGGAGCCCGGTCGTAGAGCCCGCTCTCACGTCGCGCGCGACACAGCCATTCGACCTGCAGGGTTGGTTCCGGGAGGAGGTTGCGGGCTCTGCGGGCGGCGGTGCGACTCAGACGTGGAGAGCTTGGCCGGATGCAGACGCAGTGCGACTTGACATTCAGAGCATTTCGCCTTAAATAAAGAACGAACGTTCGGTTTTTTTGAACAGGAAAGTGGGTTCGATGCCGAGACCGCTCCAGGAGGCCAGATCGGAAGCGTCGATGGCGAAGGTGCTCGACGCCGCGCTGGAGCTCTACTCCACGCAGGGTTTCGGCGCGACGTCGATGCGCCAGATCGCCGAGGTCGCCGGTGTCTCGGTGGGCAATGTCTACCACCACTTCTCCAACAAAGAGACGATCTTCCAGCGGTTGATCGACCGGTACTGGGAGCTGCTGCTCGCCCCCGATCTTCGCCTGAATCGGGTATTTGCCGCTGCTCGCTTTCCGGACGACTTGGAGGAGCTGGCCGAGGCCATCGAGGAGGTGGTGGCGCGCTCGGAGCCGTACATCATGCTCATCTACATCGATGTCATCGAGTTCCGAGGAGAGCATATCCGCACCTTCTATGAAGGGATGTCGGCGAGGTTCGAGAGGATGTACGGTCCGAAGTTCGCCGAGCGGATGGCTGCCGGCGAGCTCGGCGACGTCGATCCGATGGTCGCCGTGATGGTGGCCGTTCGGTGGCTTTTCTACTTCTTCACGGTGGAACGGTGCTTCGGAGTCCCGATGCACTTCGGAATGGAGCCGCGTTTGGCGGTGGAGCAGTTCATACGGATCGTGCGCTACGGCGTGCTGCCCCGCGGTGGCGGGAGCCAGGCGACCAGCGCCAGAAATCACGGGGCCGAGGTCCCCGGAGGAGGATGAGATGAGCTGGAGGAGCATGAGTGGACGCGGACTTCTTCTGGTCGCGGCGGCGTTGCTGCTGGTGGCCCCGGTCGCGGCCCAGGTCGACAACGCAACGGTCGAGGTCCAGGTGGTGGATCAGGAAGGCCTTGTGCTGCCGGGCGCCACGGTGCGTGTGGTCAACACGGAGACCGGCCTGACCCGGACCACGGTGGCTGGCGGGGCCGGTGTGGCCACGTTCCCCGCGCTGCCGCCGGGGTCGTACCGAGCCGAGGTGACCTTGGACGGCTTCGCCTCAGCCGAGGAGGTGGTGCAGGTTCGGCTCGGTCAAACGGCGCGTCTTCGGTTCGCGCTGCAGGCGCAGATCTCCGAGACGATCGTGGTTTCGGCTGCGGCGCCGATGGTGGATGTGTACAAGACAGACAGCTCCACCAACATCGTGCCCGAGCAGATCGAGGAGCTGCCAACCCAGAACCGCGACTTTCAGCAGCTCGCATTCATCGCTCCGGGAGTCCAGCGTGAGCGGGGCGGCTTCCGCTTCATCACCGGCGCGCCGGTGATCGGCTCCGGAGGGAACGCGAGTCAGACCACGATCATGGTCGACGGCGTGGACTTCACCGATCAGGCGCTCGGACTGGCGCGAGCCCGGTTCAGCCAGGACGCGATCCGTGAGTTCCGAGTCATCAACAACCGTTTTGACACCGAGATCGGCAACTCGCAGGGTGGTGCATTGTCGATTATCACCAAGTCGGGAACCAACCAGCTGCGCGGGTCGGTGTTCGGCTTCTACCGGGCCGACTCGTTGCGCGAGCAGGGCGAGCTGGAGGCCGGGACCGAGGACTTCACGCGGTACCAGGTCGGCGCCACTCTGGGTGGACCGATCACGGTTGATCGGACGCATTACTTTGCATCTGTGGAGTACATCGACGAGGACGATATCACCCTGTTCCGGCCGATGGGGGCGTTCACGGGGCTCGCCGAGGACATCGAGCATCCGTTCGAGCAGCTCCTCGGTCTGTTCAGCCTGAACCACCAGCCGAGTCAGAACGTGTCGTTGGAAGGGAAGCTGGTCTTCGAGCAGTACCGCGAGGACAACTTCCGGGTCGGTGGAGTGTGCGGCGTGGACTGCGGCATGGAGCTGAACCGCGACAACTGGAACCTGACCGGCGGCGGGACCTGGATGATCGGTGACACCCGGTTCAACGAGCTCAGGATGCAGGTCGGTCGCAAGGAGTTCGACGAGCCGAACAACTCCGATGCTCCGACTGAGTACTTCACGTTCGGGACGACGCTCCAGGCTGGCGCCAACATCGTCGGCGACCAGTCGATGGAGGGTGACTACATCGAGGTACGCGACACCATGCACTGGTTCCTGGGTGCCGAGGGCGACCACGATCTGAAGGTCGGCGTGGGCGCCATGCTGATCGACGAGGCGTGGGACTACCCGCTGTTTCCGCAGGGTCTGCTGTGGTGGGTCTCGGACGCCGGCGTGTTCGCGTTCCGGTACGACTACGGCGACGGTCCGGGCGACGTGTCAGTGGATACAACGCTGTACAGCGCATTCATTCAAGACGACTGGAGGGTCAGCCCGAACCTCTCGGTGAGCCTCGGTCTGCGCTACGACTACGACACCGACGGCAACAACCCGGACTTCACCCATCCCGTGGTGCCCCAGGACCGTTCGGTGGACGATGACAACTTCCAGCCACGGGTGGGGTTCAGCTGGGACGTGTCGGGCGATGGCTCGAGCGTTCTGCGCGGTGGTGCAGGGATCTTCACCGGTCGCTACCTGCTGGTCCCCTCCCTGATCGAGAAGCACCAGAATGGCATCACCGGGCGTCGGCTGCTGACGCGCATCAGCATTCCGGACTTCGGGCTGATCATCGACCCGAACGATCCGGAGAACACGGGCTTCTTGCTGGCGCCGAACAGCACCCTTCTCGAGCCGAGCCTGGAGGCGCCGGAGTCGTGGCAGGCCAGCTTCGGCTTTGCCCAGCGCCTCGGTGACACCGGGCTCTACCTCGACTTCGAAGGGATCTACGTCGAGGGCGATAACGAGATCGTCGTGCGGGACACCAACTTCGGAGGCAACGAGAACCCGATCCGGCCGAACCCGAGCTGGACCCAGATCAACATGTACACCAACGAGGGGCGCTCGGAGTACACGGCGTTCATCGCGTCGCTGAACGGAACGCTCAGCGGCGGTCACCTGGTCACCGCCTCGGTCACCTACGGCGACAAGAAGAACATCGCCGATGACTTCAGCCCGGCACTGGTCAACTACCCGAGCGACCCTGCCGACATCGAGGGTGAGTGGGGCCGCAGCCGGGGCGACGAGGAGTGGCGGGTCGTGCTGTCCGGAGTGTTCCGGTTGCCGGCGGGCTTCACCGTGGCGCCGGTGTACCAGTACGGCTCGGGCCAGCCGTGGAACCGGCGCCTCGGGTACGACTTCAACGGTGACGGCCGGTTCAGCGATCGTGCTCCGGGCGTTGCACGCAACAGCGAGGACGGGCCGGACTTCCAGCAGTTCAACCTGCGCATCACCAAGGCGTTCAGCATCGGTCAGGACGCGGAGCTGGAGCTGATCGTCGAGGCGTTCAACCTGTTCGATACGGTCAACTACGATCCGAACTCTGTGGACAGTGCCGAGTTCCTGGCCGGCCCGACGCTCGCCAACCCGGACGCGCAGTACATCCCCAACCCGAACTTCGGGGAGTACTTCGGTACGTTGGATCCGCGCGAGATCCAGGTCGGACTGCGCTACCGTTTCTGAAATGCAAACCCACCGCCGGCTTGGGCCGGCGGTGGCTCTGCACCCCCTGGTGCTTCCCTGCGGGGAGCCCGAGCCTGGGTGCGACTGGCGGATGAGGAGAGCGCCATGATCGAGACCGGACTGAGTGGGAAGATTGTGATCGTGACGGGAGCGGCGGCCGGCATAGGACGGGGAACGGCGGTCAGGTTCGCGGCAGAGGGTGCAACCGTCATCGGCTGGGACGTCAGCGTCGACGACGCCGAGGCTTTCGCCGCTGAGATGTCGGAGAATGGTGGCAGCGGAGTGCTCGAGTCGGTGGACGTGACCGACTCGGCGGCGGTGAGCGCGGCGGTGGCCTCCGTTGTGGAGCGGTGGGGTCGTGTCGATGTGCTCGTCAACAACGCCGGTATCGTCCGCGATGCCCAGCTGGTGAAGTACAAGAACGGCGAGGTGGTCGCCACCATGACGGACGAGCAGTGGGATGCCGTCATCGCCGTGAACCTCAAGGGCGTGTTCATCGGTACCCGGGCGGTGGTGCCGCAGATGATCGCGCAGGGCTCCGGGGTGATCCTCAACGCCACGTCAGTGGTGGGTCTGTACGGAAACTTCGGGCAGACCAACTACGCTGCCACAAAGGGTGGCGTGATCACCATGACCAAGACCTGGGCGCGCGAGCTCGGTCGCTACGGCATCCGGGTCAACGCGGTGGCGCCGGGGTTTATCGCCACCGAGATCCTGTCGTCGATGCCGCAGAAGGTGATCGATTCCATGGTGGGCAAGACTCCCGTAGGCCGGATGGGCCAGGTGGAGGACATCGCCAATGCCTACCTGTGGTTGGCCTCGGACGCTGCCACCTTCGTGCACGGCGCCGTCATCTCGGTGGATGGCGGCATCGTGATCGGGACCTGAGGGAGGCATGATGGCTCAAGGACATGCTCACCGATCGGCCCGGATCGTCTCGACCGGCCGGTACCTGCCGCCGATCGAGGTCTCCAACGATATGCTGCGCGACCGGTTTGCACATATCCCGGACTTCGTCGACAAGATGGAGGAGAGCACCGGGATCCGGAAGCGATGGTATGCCCCTGACGACTGGGCGACCTCGGACCTTGCGGTCGAGGCGGGCCGCCAGGCGCTCGAGAGAGCGGGCCGCAAGCCGGAGGAGGTGGATCTGATCCTCGTCGGCACGGACTCACCGGACTACATCACTCCCTCGACCTCCGTCGTGGTCCAGCACAAGCTGGGGGCGACCAACGCGGGGACGTTCGACATCGGCTGTGCGTGTGCGTCGTTTCCCACCGGGCTCGCGACGGCCTCTGGCTGGATCATTGCCAACCCGGGGATCCGGACGGTGCTGGTGATCGGCGTGTACATGATGCACAAGCTCGCCGATCCGAACGACCCGATGGTGTTCTTTTACGGTGACGGGGCCGGTGCCGCGGTGTTGGAGCCCGCAGATGAGCCGGGTTTCATCGTCGGGGCGGCGCAGGCTGATGGTTCGTACGCCAAGAGCTGGGGGATCTTTGCCGGCGGAACGGCCGAGCCTGCCACCACCGAGGCCGTGGAGGCGGGACGCACCTGCGTGCGGATGCTCGAGCGCTACCCTCCGGAGGTCAACCACGAAGGCTGGCCGCGGCTGGCCCGTCGGCTGGCCGCGGACGGCGGCTTCGAGCTTGGCGAGGTGGACCTGGCGATCTTCACCCAGGTGCGCAAGCCGTCGATCGAGCTGGTCATGGCGGATCTCGGGCTGCCGATGTCCAAGGCGCACACGGTCATGGAGGAGTGGGGTTACACGGGCTCGGCGTGCCTCGCAATGGCGTTTGACGATGCGTGGCAGAGCGGTCGAGTGCAACCGGGCGACCTGGTGCTGTTCGTCGGCTCGGGGGTCGGCTACAACCAGGCCGGCGCCGTGTTCCGGATGTAGCGCAGTGCGCGGGGTCAAGGTCGTGGTTGCGATCGTCGCCGGAATGATCGTGGTCGCCCTGCTCGCAGCGGCGGGCTTCGGCTTCTGGGTCTGGCGTCACCCGCTGGCAGCGTTCGAGGCGTCCTCACGCCGTCAGCTGACCGGCGCGGGCTTCAGCCAGCAGGCCGTGGCGACTGACGCGGGCCGTCAGGTCTACTTTGTCGCTGGCGAAGGTCCACTGTTGGTCCTCCTGCACGGAGCAGGCGATCAGGCCGGATCGTGGGCGAAGGTAGCGCCGGATCTGGCCCGGGCGTACCGGGTCGTGATCGTGGATCTTGCCGGTCACGGAGGGAGCGCACCGGAGTCCGGCCCGATCAGTGTTGTCACGGTCCGCGACGGTGTCGCCGCGGTCCTCGACGAGGTGGGCGGAGGCGATCCTATCACGATCGTCGGCAACTCGTTAGGTGCGTGGATTGGCTCGCTGCTGGCGCTCGAGCGGCCGGAGCAGATCGAGCGTCTGGTGCTCGTCAACGGTGGTCCGCTGCGCGGCGTCCGCGACGATCTGTCGCTGATGCCGGCCGATCGGGCCGAGGCGCGGGCGCTTCTGGCCGAGCTCCGGGACCCGTCGGCCAATCCGGTGCCGGGGTTCGTGGTCGACGACATCGTACGCACTGCGGCTTCAGGTCCGATCGCCCGTATCGCGGCCACGGCGGGTGAGATGGGGCCGTACCTTCTCGATGGCCGGCTCGACGAGATCACGGTTCCGGTGGACCTGGTCTGGGGGACCTCGGATCAGCTGTTCCCGATGGAGTACGCCCAGACTCTGCGCCGCGGTCTGCCGCGGGCTCGGCTGTGGCGAGTCGAGCGCTGCGGGCACGTGCCCCATCAGGAGTGTCCCGGGCGGTTTCTATCAGTGCTCGAGGAGGTCTTGAGGACCGCACCTGTGGAGCCGGTGGCGGAGGTGAACGGCACGAGCGTGGAGGGTTAGATGCTGTACGCGGACATTGTCGGTGAGCGTGCTCGTCTGACGCCGAACGCCGTGGCACTGGTGGATGTCTCGAGCGGTGACCGGTTCACCTACACCGAGCTCAGCCGGCGTGCCCGCCGGTGCGCGGCCGGGCTGCATTCTCTGGGCATCGAGCCCGGAGATCGGGTGGGCTTGCTCGCTCATAACCGGATCGATTTCCTCGACGTGTTTCTGGCAGCGGGTGCATCGGGGATCGTCGTGGTGCCGATCGGGACACGTCTCACGGCTGGCGAGGTGGCGCACATCGTGCGCGACAGCGGTCTCAAGGCGTTGGTGTACGACGGCGAGCTCGGCGACGTCGTCGCGGGTCTGCGCGACCTGGCGGAGCTGCCGTGGTGGATCGCCCTGGACGAGCCTGCGCCGGGGGATCTGCCCTACACCGAGCTGCTGGCCCGGGCGGAGCAGTCCGACTGGACACCGGTACGGTGCGATCCGGAGCATCCGTACTGCTTGCTCTACACCTCGGGCACCACCGGTGCTCCGAAGGGGGTCATCACGCCGCACCGGATGGTGGCGTTCAACGGCTACAACACGGTGGTGTCGTGGCAGCTGCGCGACGACGACGTGTCGCCGGTGTTCACGCCGCTGTACCACGCCGGCGGCCTCGGGGCGTTTCTGATTCCGATCTTCACCGTTGGCGGCACTGTGGTCCTCCACCGCCACTTCGACCCAGACGAGATCTGGCGAACGATTGAACGGGAACGCTGCACCGTGGTGCTGGGTGTGCCGACCATCTGGAAGATGCTGATGGAGACGGAGTCGTTCGCCACCGCCGATCTGGCGAGCGTCCGCTGGCTGATCTCGGGTGGCGCGCCCCTCCCGCAGTACCTCATCGAGGCGTACCAGGAGCGTGGCGTCGTGTTCAAGCAGGGGTACGGCCTCACCGAGGTGGGGGTCAACTGCTTCGCCATGACGGTGGAGGACTCCGTGACCAAGCGAGGCTCGATCGGTCGGCCGATGATGCTGACCCAGGCGCGGACCGTGGACTCGGAGGGCCGAGATGTGGGGCCGGAGGAGGTCGGAGAGCTCCATCTTCGTGGTCCCCACGTCTGTGCGGGGTACTGGCGAAACCCGGAGGCGACATCTGCCGCGCTGGACCCCGATGGCTGGTTCCACACCGGTGACCTGGCGCGCCGCGACGCGGATGGGTTCTTCTACATCGCCGGTCGCATCAAGGACATGCTGATCTCCGGCGGGGTCAACATCTACCCTGCGGAGATCGAGGCTGAGCTCCTGCAGCATCCCGGTGTGCAGGATGCGGCGGTGGTCGGCGTGCCCCACCCGACCTGGGGTGAGATGGGCGTGGCGTTCGTGGTGCCGCGCGGCGCCGAGCCGCCCACCGCGGACGATCTGTCCGAGTTCCTGAAGCCACGTATCGCGCGCTACAAGATTCCGAGAGAGGTGGTTGTGGTGGACGCGCTGCCGCGCACGCCGTACGGCAAGGTCGTCAAGCCGACGCTTCGGGAACGGTGGATCGCCGATCACGGGGGCGAAGGGTGAGCGCGGTCCAGGATGTGAAGCCCGGACCGCTGCCGATGCGGCGTGACGGGAGCGGTGAACCGGTGCTGCTGCTCAACGGCATCATGATGTCACTGGCCTCATGGCAGCCGTTGGTGGGCCCGCTGGTGGAAGCTGGCCTCGAGGTCGTCCGGTGTGACCTGCGCGGTCAGCTGCTTGCGGCCACACCGACGCGATCGAGCATGGGAGAGCACCGGGACGACGTGCTCGCGACCCTCGATGTGGCGGGTCTGGAGACGGTCCATGTGGTGGGAACCTCGTTCGGTGGTGCGTTGGGCGTTCGCTTGGCGGCGACCGCACCCGGGCGGGTTCGTACGTTGACTGTCGTTGCCTCCGGGGACCGGTTCAACCCGGAGCTGGTACGACAGGTCGATCGGTGGCGCGAGCTGTGTCAGCAGACCCTTGACGGAGGAGAGCGAACGGAGCTGTTCGACGAGCTCGAGCCCTGGGTGTACGCGCCGCATTGGGTTGCGGCCCACCGCGACGAGATGGTGGAGCGACGGCGGCAGTTCGGACGGCTGCCGGACCGGTTCTTCGAGGGCATGCTGGCGTTGGCCTCCACCGACGGCGTGATGGACCTCGGTACGCTGCCGGAGCAGGTGCAGTGTCCCGCGGTGGTGCTCGCTGCCGAGCTCGACCGGTTGGTGCCGGTGGAGCGCTGTGCGGCTCTGGCGGAGAGGATCCCGGACGCCCATCTGGAGGTGCTGAATGGCTGCGGTCACGGGGCCGTGATGGAGCAGCCGGGAGCCGTCAGCGAACGGATCGTGAGGCTGGTGAAGGGAGAGACGGTAGATGGCTGAGCAACCGCAACCGGATCGTGAGGGCTGGCTGGAGCGTGATGACCAGCGGGTGCACTGGGAGTACTTCGGGGCGGGCGGTCGCGAGGTGATCGTCCTCTGCAACGGGCTGGCGATGCACACCGCGGCGTGGTACGGCTTCCTGCCGCTGATGAGAGATGAGTACGATGTCCTGCTCTGGGACTTCCTCGGCCAGGGGGAGTCGTCATCGGAGGATACTCCGTACACGATTCCGTGGCACGCGGATGCGCTAGAAGGGATCCTCGATGAGCTCGGTCTGGAGAAGGTCCACCTCATGGGGATCTCCTACGGTGGCTTCGTGGCGTTGGACTTCGCACGGCTGCACCAGGACCGTCTGGACACGCTCACTGTTTCGGGGATCCTGCTGTCCCATGAGCGGCTCTTTCAGATGTATCAGGAGCTGTCGCTCGAGTTCTACCGGGGCGACGAACGCGTGTTCGAGATCTACACCCTGTACATGTACGAGAAGATCTTCTCGGAGCGGTTCGTGCAGATCATCGGTGACAAGCTGGACGCCATGCGGAAGCGGTTCTACGACCGGTACTTCGACCGGACGCACTGTCTGATCCGCCTGACCGAGGCACAGAATCCATTCTTCGCGTCCCTCGACGACAACATGCCGGGGTACCGTGCGATCCAGACCCCGACGTTGATCCTCACCGGCGCCCAGGACCGGGCGATCCCCCCCTGGGTCCAGCAGAAGCTCTGCGACATCCTCCCGAACCACCGCTACGAGGAGATCCCGGACTGCGGGCACGTGGTCTACCTGGAGGCCTCCGAGCGGTTCTTCGGCGATCTGAAAAAGCTGGCAGCTCGCAAGGCGCTGGATTTCTAGGAGCGACTCACCCCGGGGAGCTCTGGACAGGCGTGCCGAGAGTCCGGAGTGCGCGATGGTGAGCTGAGAGTGCCGTCTGCCCGTCCGACACCGTGCCGTCGCGTGTGCTTGGACATCGAGGCGGACGGCCGGCAATGCGAAGCTACGAGCTCGGCGGAAGAGTGACTTCGGCGGTCTCGATCGCGGCTGGATTGCACTTCACCCACGGACGGTCGCTGTACGCGGACCAGGGAAGATCGAGGGGTGGCCTCCGCCGCGAGCTGCGTCGCCGCCCTGTGGCCTTCTCGAGTTTGAAGTCGAGAGGTCCCTCCTGAGTACGGGACCGATGCGCGAGTGGCACGATGGAGCGCAAGAGCGTGTGGTTGAAGGGAAACCGGCGTCGAGAGTGGGTCGGACGTCGAGTGGCGCGGAGCCGTGTGATGAAGTACAGCATAGGATTGCCCCCAAGTATCCTGGTCTCGTTCCGAGACGGCCTCGTACACACCACGAACCGTGCCAGCGGTTAATGCGCAGAAGCCTCAACTACAGAGCAAGTTAGAGATCTTGAGTAGGCAGGCGTTGGGCGGATCATGTCCGATGATCGGACGCTCTGCTTCCACTGTTGGCCAAAATGCGAAGATGCAAGGTTTATCGAGCCTCACGGCGCGTCTGGAAATCGGACGCGAATCGAAAAATCGGACGCAGCGGAGTCGCTCGGTTCCTGCGAACCGGTGGAGTAGGCGGTCAAGATGGCCGCAGAGTGTCGACCGCTGCGGATGGAGCGCACCGCAAGGCAGGACCGGTCCTCTTCTCGAGCTGTTTGACCTCAGCTGGTGGCCGCTTCGAGCGCTACTCCTTGTCGTTGGGTGGTTCGATCGGCACGTCCACCGGCGTCGAGCCGGCCTCGGACCACGGCCGCGATGGAGCGCCGGCGACCGGCATGTCGAGGGGTTCGTGGCCGTCGTCGCGAACCTTCTCCGGATGCGTGAGGTCGAACGGAATGTCCAGAGGGTCGCCGTGACCCATCCAGGTGGCGCCGGTACGTCGCGGGATCGGAATGTTCAGCGGTTCGTCGGGCCGACGCCGGCTCGGGGGGCTCGACTTGAAAAGCCTGAACATACTCATCGGACACCTCATCTTCAGCGAGAGCTCGGAAGCCCAGCTTCCCCGTTCGCAAGGGAGCATAGCTCGTATTCACGTACGATCGTAGCACAGGAGAAGAACACAGCGTCCCGCCTCCGTCACCGGTGAGTGTCATGATTGTGTCAAGCTTCAGGATCCGGACGCTCGGATGCCTCTAAGCACCATGCAATAGCGTCCAGATCGTGTGCGTTTTGAGAAGAGGAATCGCTCGTAACCATCGCGCACTCCGCGGCAACAGGTACGAGTGGAGGGTAGTTTGATGAATGACAGGAGGCCAAAGCGGCGAACGACACTCTGGCTGCCGGCGGTGGCCGCCGGCGCCATGATCGTGGTGGGTGCCCTCGCACTCTGGAGCTCGACGGCAGTGATGGCGGCCGCCGGAGGGCAGGAAGACGGTCTTAAGGGAGAGAAGCGTATGTCTGAACGACCGACCGATACGGAGCTGAAGGAACGGTTGACGCCGCTGCAGTACAAGGTGACACAAAGCTGCGGTACCGAGCCACCGTTCAAAAACGAGTACTGGGACAACAAGGAGGCGGGGATCTACGTGGACGTGGTCTCCGGTGAGCCCTTGTTCAGCTCCTTGGACAAGTACGACTCCGGTTCGGGGTGGCCCAGCTTTACCAGGCCGTTGGTCGAGGACCACATTGTCGAGCGAGAGGACAGGAGCCTGTTCGCAACGCGAACGGAGGTGCGCTCCGCCGGCGCGGACTCGCATCTGGGCCACGTGTTCGCCGATGGTCCCCAGCCGACCGGTCTTCGTTACTGCATCAACTCGGCGGCGCTCCGGTTCATCCCGGTAGATCAGCTGGAGGCTGAGGGGTACGGTGAGTACCTCGGACTGTTCCGCTCCTCACAGGAGACCACCGCCGACGCCTCCGCCAGCAGGCCGAGCAGCAACCCGCGGGCGATCGGCCCGGACCAGGCGCCCGATGGTCTGGAGGTGGCGACCCTGGCAGCCGGCTGCTTCTGGGGGGTCGAGCACCTGTTCAAGGAGCTGGACGGTGTCGTGGAGACCGAGGTCGGCTACACCGGTGGCACTGTGGAGAACCCCTCGTACCGCGAGGTGTGCACCGGAACAACCGGTCATGCCGAGGCGGTGCGTGTGCTGTTCGATCCGACGAGAGTCAGCTACGAGGCTGTGCTCCGTTACTTCTTCCGTCTCCACGACCCAACCACCAAGAACCGACAGCACAACGACGTGGGTCCTCAGTACCGATCGGCGGTTTTCGTGCACAGCGATCGCCAGCGTGGAGCAGCCGAGGCGATCATCGGCGAAGTGAACCGCTCCGGTGAGCTCACGCGTCCCGTCGTAACTGAGGTGTCCGAGGCCGGGACGTTCTGGAAGGCGGAGGCCTACCATCAGGACTATCTCGTGAAGAACCCCGGCGGCTACATGTGCCACGTGCTGCGGGATTGAGCGGTTGCAGTCGTGACCGGAGCCCACATGGAGGCGAGCTGATGTTCCGTTCCCAGGAGGAGACCCGAGGGGTGCGCGTCGAGGTGGAGTCGGCCTTTGTTCCGGAGCGATCAGCTCCCGAGGATGGACGGTGGTTCTTCGCCTATCACGTCCGGATTGCCAACGTTGGCGATGAGACGGTACAGCTCCTGACCCGTCACTGGATTATCACCGACGGCACCGGCCGAGTGGAGGAGGTGCGCGGGCCCGGAGTGGTCGGCGAGCAGCCGACCCTGGCGCCGGGACAGATGTTCGAGTACACGTCGTTCTGTCCGTTGCGCACGCCGTTCGGCACCATGGAAGGCTCGTATCAGATGATCACCCCGTCTGGCGAGCAGTTCGACGCTGCGATTGCGCCGTTCTCTGTCGGCGAGGCGACGACGCTCCACTGAGCCTCCCGCTATACTCGGACCACCATGGGTGCTGTCGTCCGAGCGGACATCCGTTCTCCCAACTGCGACCCGCGGCCGATTGTGGTCGAGCTGCTGGTGCTCCACGCCACCGCCGCCGATCTCGCCACGACGTTGCGGCTGCTGGCGGATCCCGAGCACGGGGCCTCCGCTCATCTCGTCGTGGCGGAGGATGGAGAAGCGTACGAGCTGGTGCCGTGCCTGACCGAGCCCGCCCGGAGGGCGTGGCATGCCGGGCGGAGTCGCTGGATTGAGGGCGAGGGGTCGTGGGAGAACCTGAACGACTGGTCGATTGGTATCGAGCTGGTCAACCGGAACGGCAATCTGTTCGCCTACACCGATGCGCAGTACACGGCGTTGGCCAGGCTGATCGACGAGCTCCGCGGGCGCTACCCGGCCCTCGACGATCCGGGAAGGGTCGTGGGCCACGAGCATATTGCTGGTTTTCGTGGCAAGGTCGACCCTGGCTTTCAGTTCGACTGGGTACGGCTGTTCCGCGAGGCGTATCCCCAACGGCGGGCTCCTGCGCGTCAGCCGGTGCTGCGTTCCGACCGTCGGGACGCCCTCGGCCGGTTGGCGGCCGCGGCGAGCATGGAGACTCGGAGCAGTCACGAGTTCTGGATGGCGCTCAGCTTGCTGACAGAGACTCTTTGTGCCGCAACGTCTGATCAGGAGCGATGAGCTCTCTGCGGTGTCCGGACCGTAGCGTCTAGGTCTGCGTCGCCATCAGATAGCCCCAGTTCACCAGGACGGGCAGCAGCCCGGCGAGTAGCCAGCGGCGAGCTCGGACACTGGCGAGGTCAGGCACCGGGCCGCCGAGCCACACCCATAACGGCGCCACGAGGCCAGCGGTGATCGCTGTCACGCCGACGACAGTGGCGAGGGGGTTGACGGTCAGCGCTGTCAGGACGTCGCCGTGCAGCACCGCGATCGCGGCGCGGCCACTACCACAGGTGGGGCACGGGACTCCGGTCACGGCATGGAAGGTGCACGCCGGCAGCCGCGGTGCCAGCGCCAGCCAGAACGGACGCAACGCCAGCGCACTGGCCGCGGCGGCACACCACAGCAGCGCCAGCTCTCGCACAGAGCCTTCTGCGGCAGCGATCCTCACTGGCTGAGCCCCAGCGAGAGAAGCCCGGTCAGGAAGAGCACTGCCGCTGCGCACGCGCAGCACAGCACCAAGGGCAGAAACACCGCCACAGCGGCCAGGCCGTGCGAGATGCGGTGTGCAGCCGCAAACCCGATGATCAGCAAGACGGCGGTCCAGATCAGGCTAATCAGGCCGCCGCAGAGTGGCACGATGTTGGCCAGCTGCGCCGTTCCGGCGTAGCAGCAGACGCGCACGGTGGCTTCGAGCCCGCCACGGGCTCCATCCACCAGCATCAGCATCAGATGGAGTATCAGCGCCTGAACAGCGAGCCCCACCAGGAGCAGCAAGGGCGCGATTGCCATGATGACCACCGTCATCACCGCACCGAAACCGAGGTTGATCGCCGCCTCCATCTCGTCCATCAACGGCAGCGCGAACGCTCCGTGAAGCAGCAGCCCCCAGAGCTGCGAGATCACGATGGAAAACCAGCCGACGATAATCAGCCATCCGACCGGACGTCCGAGCCCACCGCGAACCGGCATCCGTGCGAACGCGCCGAGCGGGTCGAGTAGCAACGGCTGCAGTGTCTCCCAGAACGCCTCGAACAGCGGTCGCGTCCGATCTTCCCATGCCAGCACGCCACGCTCCATGACAGCTCCCTTCGGCTGGGTGAGCCCAGCCTACCCGAGACAACGACGATGCACCGACGGAGGTTCACGACAGCCGTTGGCCACACAAACATCCCACATCTTCGAAAAGGCGAGACAAAGCTCGGAGTGAAGAGCTCAGTCTTCAGAATGCCGCCCGCCCGCCCCACAGCCTGCTGAGCGAAGCGGCTCACAGCATCGAGAGGCCACGGAAGCCCTGGACCAGGTGGCGGTCTCCGGGAAGGTGCTCGTCAAGAGCAGCGGTTGCCTCGCGCCACTCGGAGAGAGTGATGGGGCGGGCGAGATCAGAGAAGTTGCCGTTCTGCGCCGCTTTGTGAGACGGGTAGTACTGCGCCATCAGCGAGATGGTGAGGTTCTCAGAGAGGTTCTCCGCAATCCACTGAACGGTGTCCTGGACACCGGCGAGGTTGTTGGGAAGCACGAGGATGCGGATGAGAATGCCGCGGCGCAGGACGCCGGAGCCGTTGACCTCCCAGGCATCTCCGATCTGGCGGTACATCTCAGCGAGAGCGGCACGGGCATGCGTTGGGTAGTCGGTCACGTCCGACAGACGCGCCCCTGCTTTGGCGGAAGCGTACTTGATGTCCGGCATGTAAATGTCGACGAGCCCGTCGAGCAGACGGAGTGTTTCGACGGAGTCGTAGGCGTTGGTGTTGTACACGATCGGTACGCCCAGACCGCGCTCGGCGGCGTGCGCGAGGCCACGAACGAGCTGGGGCACCTGGTGGGATGGGGAGACCCAGTTGATGTTATGACAGCCGCGCTCCTCGAGGTCGAGGAACCGGCGTGCGAGCTGCTCCGTGGATAGGGTCGAGTAGCGAAAGCTCCTGTTGCGCTGGGAGATGTCGTGGTTCTGACAGTATGCGCAGCGGAGGTTGCAGTTGGCGAGAAACACCGTGCCGGAGCCGAAGATCCCGGAGATCGGCGCTTCTTCTCCGAAGTGAGGGTGCCAGGAAGCCACCGTGGCCTCGGCGCCGGTGGCGCACTCGCCATGCTCGAGCCACCGATCGACAGCGCAGTCGCGTGGACAGACCCGGCACGGCGCGAGCATGGAGTCGAGCTGGACGACACGCTCGGCGAGCTCGCCGGACTCCACCAGCCCCCGGTAGACGGGCTCCGTCCGATCGGTCGTGATGGTGCTGTCCACCGATCCATTGTACGACATGGGGACGGTAGGAATGACGGGAGTGCGGCACGCGGACATGGGTCGCAACCCCGATGATCCTCGGGACCTGCCGGTCCCACGGGCGCATCGCAACCTCACGCCGGCATCGCTTGAAGGGGCCCTGCCGGTTCCTGCAGCTGTGGGATCCTCCCGGTGTGGTCAGTGTGGCTACCAGTCGATCGTAAGACCGGCATATGCCGACCGGGTCGCGGCCGGGATCCACTCGGGCTCGGGTCCCCAGACGTAGCCGAAGGTTGTGTACAGCTCGTCGGTGATGTTGTTGGCGCGCAGCTCGAGCGCGACGTTCGAGGCGCTCAGAAGGTCTGCGGTGCGGCGCCCGAGATCGCAGCGGAGCGTCAGGTCGATCACCGTGAACTCCTCGTTGACTCTGTGGATGTACTCCGGGTCGTTCCGTTGCTCTGGAGACTTGCGCAGATCCTCGGTGTTGTCGAGATAGAAGTCGCCCACGTAACGCAGCGAGAGCACGCCGTCAACAGGGCCCCAGCCACCGGTGAGCCGTAGCGTGGCCAGGTCGTCGGGGACCCCTGCGATCGCGTTGCCCGAGTGGTCGATCGGCTCGCCGTCCCAACCGTACTCGACGAACTCATCGAACTCGTTCTCCGAGACCGACACCGCCAGATGGGCGCTCCACCGGGGAATCGGTGTCCAACCCGCCTCCAGCTCGATGCCACGGTGGGTGGTCGCCGCGCCGTTGGCGGTCAGCGGGAGCCCGTCGGTGGAGATACCCCCGGCGAACACGATCTCGTTGTCGAAGTCGAGCAGGTAGGCACCCAGCTTGACGAACCCCGTCGCCCAACGCCGACGGACGCCCAGCTCCCAGTCGATCAGATCCTCGTGCTCGAGGTCCTGCGGCTCAGCGTAGACATCCTGTGCGTCGTAGATGTCCCGCCACGCTGGCTCGCGAGCTCCCCTGGAGACGCTACCGTACAGGTTCCATCCAGGCGCCGGAGTGAAGGTCGCGCCGATGCGGGGCAGGAGCCAGCTGTAGGTGGACTCCAGCTCCAACCCCTTGCGCTGGTCGCGATCGAACTCGTAGGTGTGGTGGGTCCACGTCAGCCCGCCGGTCAGCGTCCACTGCTCGTTGAGGGTGAACGTCTCCTCGATGAACGGCTGGAACGTCTGCTTGGCGAGGTGGTAGTCGTAGAACGCCCGGTACGGCGGGATGTCGGGCGGGTACCGCTCGGCCCATCGGATCTCGCCGGTGTGCTGTCCGCTGTACAGCCGTACCAGGGCTCCGGCGCGCAGACGACCGAGGCCTCCGGCGTGCGTCCACTCCACCTGGGGAATCCAGCCACCGTCCCACTCGTCCACGCCGCGGCGGGTCACCAGATCGGTGGAGGTGACGGGCTCGCCGGTCGCGTCCGGAAATGGTGGCAGGTTGTAGAGCTCGAACGACCCGTTCATCACCATCTGGTCGAAGTAGCCATCACCCGTGAAGTAGAACAGGGTGTTGCGCACGGTGAGGTCGTCGGAGAGCTCGACGGTGTGATGGATCTGGTGGTGGGGCTGGAAGAAGTGGTCGATCTCACCCTCGAAGGTCAGTGGGTTGTACCGTCGGTCCTCGCGGCGGTCGCCAGTGATCTCGCCGTCCAGGTACGCCTTGGGCACGCCGAGAAACGCCAGATGGGTCTCCTCGGGGCCGCCGAACAGCACGATCTCGAGTGACGAGCGGTCCCACTGGCGCTCGGCCGTCGCGTAGTAGTTCCACATGTCGACCCACGACTGGTCGCGGTAGCCGTCGGTGGTGACGTCGGAGTAACGAAACGTGAACGACCATCCCGAGTCGGTGATCCCTGAGTCGTACTCGAAACCGGTGCGACGGGTGCCCCACGAGCCGCCGAAGAGGGTGAGACGGAGCCGCTGCTCGGGCAGTGGATGGCGAGTGCGCAGGTCCACAGAGCCGCCGATGGCGGCAGTGCCGGTGGTCGCGGTACCCACGCCACGCTGGACCTGGATGTCCCCGACAGTTGTCAGGAAGTCCGCCAGGTCGACAAAGAACACGCTGTGCGAGTGGGCCGCGTTCAGGGGGACCCCGTTGATGGTGACGGCGGTGCGGCGCATGTCGAACCCGCGCAGGGTGAAGTACGAGTAGCCGATGCCGTGGCCCTGGTCGTTGTAGGCGTAGAACCCCGGCACCTGCGACAGGAACATCGGGACGTCCTGGCCCCAGTGGGCGCGCTCGATCTCCTCACGGGCGATGTCGGTGAATGGAATCGGTGAGATGCCCGCTGTCGCTCGGTGGGCGGTCACCTCCACCTGTCCGGTGAACACCGACCGGGGCGCCAGCGTCAGCGTGACTGGACGCGAGGGATCGTTCACGTCGACGGTCACGGCCTGGCGGCCAGGGGCCACCGCAGTGACCTGCAGCGGTGTCTCCACTGGCTCTGGAAGCTCCAGCCGGAACGTGCCGCCTTCGGTTGTGCTGGCTCGGGTCGTGTGGGACCCCGCAGTGGCGATGACCAGAGCGCCGGCGATCGGGGCCCCCTCGTGATCGGAGACCTGGCCGACGAGCTCCGCAGCCGATGCTGGCTGAACCAGCGTCAACATGACGAAGGTCAAAGTGAACAGAAACGCGAGCGGACTGATGTGATGATACGTTCGGCCCATGGCTACCTCCTTGGGCCGGTGAAGGGGAGCGCTGCGGCCTCGAGGTCGCCAGAGCCTCTCCGTTTCCCTTCGCCGGTATGATCCGGATCAGGTTCGAGGGGTGTGATCTCAGCCCCGCCGATCGGGGCACCCCCACGGAAGCACCTGTCACTGAGGAGTATTGACTCCGAGTCGCGACCTGTCAAGGGTTCTGGCGTAGAAGGTGGCGGTCGGACAAGGCGCCGTTACGATGTGGGCGGCCGACTCGCCATCCGCAGCGGTGTCGTGACACCTGCGACCGAGACCATGAGCGTGCGGAAGCTACTGTGACCTGAGTGCCCGTCGGCGGCGGACGAGGCCGACGATGTTGAGGACGACCGAGACGCCGGCGAGGGTCCCGCACAGCCCGCAGCCGAAACCGACGGCGAAGTCGTGCCAGCTCCATCCGGGAGCGCTCGAGGTGGGTTGCAGCAGGAGGATGGCGAGACCCAGCAGCGAGCCGACAGCCAGGAGCTGACCGGTCGCAAGGAGCCGTTTCCAGGAGTGAGGGGAGTCGGAGCAGAGGAGCATGGGAACCTCCGATGTCAAGCTTGCTTGACAGTATGTGGCGGCATGTGACGATTGTCAAGTGAGCTTGACGTTCCGTCTCGAGTACACTGCGCGGCGATGGGCGATCACGAACGCGCCGTAGGGTGGATGGTGGCGTCGGCAACGGCGTTCGCGTTCATGGGTGTGTTCGTCAAGATGGCGCCGGAGGTGCCGGTTGCCGAGAAGGTCCTTTTCCGGAACCTCGTCGTGCTGCTGGTTGCCGGTGCAGTTGCCATCCGGCGGGGCATGCCGTTGCTCGGCCGCCGCGGCAATCGACGGTTCCTCATCGCCCGGGCGCTGTTCGGGATTGCCGGTGTGGCCTGCTACTTCTACGGTATCGATCATCTGTACCTTGCGGATGCGGCGATGCTCAACAAGCTGTCGCCGTTCGTCGTGGCGCTGCTCGGGGCGGCGTTTCTCGGAGAGCCGTTGCGCCGGCCGGTGGTGATCGCCTGTGTCACCGCGTTCACGGGGGCATTGCTGGTTGTGCGTCCGCGGTTCGATATGACGGTGGTCCCCGCGCTGGTGGCGCTGGCCTCGGCGGTGTTTGCGGGCTCGGCGTACGCCCTGCTGCGGTTCATGCGCAACCGCGAGGCGGCGGAGACGATCGTGTTCATGTTCGCGCTCATCACCGTCCTCGTGGTCGGCCCTGTCGTCGCCGTGGATCCGTACGCGCTGACGCTGCCAGAGCTCGGCTCGCTGCTCGGTATCGGTCTGGCGGCAGCGGTTGGTCAGATCGGGCTGACGACGGCGTACCGGTACGGTCCCGCCGGCGAGGTGGCGGTGTACTCGTACCTGACGATCTTGCTGTCCGCGGTGTTCGGCGCGGTGCTGTTCGACGAGATACCCGGGCTGCTCAGTATGCTGGGCGGGCTCCTGATCATCGCCGGCGGAGTGATCGTGTACCGCGCGCGTTCCCCGTAGCGTCGCTCTCATGTTGGGATGGAAGGCCCGGGCCGGTCAGTGCTCGGTTGCGGTTCGCGGCTGCGTTATGCGTACATGGCTTCGATGGCGTCGTGGTGGTTGGCCATGATCTGCTTGCGACGGAGCTTGAGCGTCGGCGTGATCTCGCCACGCTCCTGGGTGAGCTCCTCTGCCAGCAGGGTGAACCGCTTGACCTGCTCGAACCGGGCGAGGTTGCCGGACTGCGCTTCGATCCGCTCGCCGTACAGCGTCTGCACTTCGGATCGCGAGAGGAGATCGCTGCGGTCAGACCACTGGATCCCCTGACGTTCGGCCCAGCCCTCGAGCGCCGCGAACGACGGCACGATCAGGGCCGTGACGTACGGGCGGCGGTCGCCGATCACTGCGATCTGCTCGATGTAGTGGTCCTTGCCGATCGCCATCTCGATCGCCTGCGGCGCGATGTTCTTACCGCCGGAGGTGATGATCAGGTCCTTGATCCGGTCGGTGATCCGGAGGTAGCCGTCGTCGTCGATCTCGCCGACGTCGCCGGTCCGAAACCAGCCGTCCACCAGGACCTCGGCAGTGGCCTCGGGCTTGTTGTGGTAGCCGGCCATCACGTTCGCGCCGCGGACCTGGACCTCGCCGTCGTCGCCGATTCGGACGTCACAGCCGGGAACCGGTCGTCCCACGGTGCCGAACCGGAACGCGCGGGGTGTGTTATATGACACCATCGGCGAGGTTTCGGTGAGGCCGTACCCCTGGCATACGAGGAGGCCCGTCGCGAGAAAGAACTCCTCGATCTCCTTGGCGAGCGGAGCGCCGCCGGCGGAGAAGAAGTTCTTCGGTCCGCCCACGACCTCGCGGATCTTGGAGAGCACCAGCCGGTCGGCGACCGCGTGGCGGAGCGCGAGCCAGGCGCCACACGGTTGTCCGCGAAACCGGCGCGA
The DNA here is from genome assembly GCA_964512045.1 of uncultured Thermoanaerobaculia bacterium. Lineage (GTDB taxonomy): Bacteria > Acidobacteriota > Thermoanaerobaculia > Thermoanaerobaculales > Sulfomarinibacteraceae > CAZEJK01. The sequence goes on along the minus strand of CAZEJK010000010.1, from coordinate 10,101 downwards.
GCTCGCGTCGAAGCCAACGCGTACGGCCCAGCGGAACAGCTTCTGGCGCAGCGGCGGCGCGTTCTCGAGCCGGTCGTAGACCGTGGCGTAGATCTTCTCGTACAGGCGGGGAACGCTCACCATGACCGTGGGACGCACGTCCTGCATCACGTCAATCACCTGGCGGGGATCGGCCAGGTACGTGTTCTGGGCGCCGACTGCGAAGACGTAGTATGACCAGCTTCGCTCATAGACGTGACTGAGCGGCAGGAAGCAGAGAGATCGGTCCTCGGGACCGACATCGAACGCCGCGGCGACCGCTGCGGCCTGGTGGGAGAAGTTGCCATGGGTGAGACGGACTCCCTTTGGCTCTCCAGTTGTGCCGGAGGTGTAGATGATGGTGGCCACATCGTCGTGGGATGCCGTCGCGAGCTCGTCGCGAAGCTCGTCGACCGAGAGAGGCTCCGAGGTCGCACGCAGCATGTCACCGAGGCTCGTGACATGGCCGAGCTCCGCGCTCGAAGGGTCATCGAACGAGACGACGGTGGGCGGGCTCGTCATGCCATCGAGAGCTGTCCGGGTCGCCTCCAGCTGCTCCGAACCGCCCACAAACAGCAGCGACACCTCGGCATCCTCGAGGATGTACCGCAGCTGTGCCGGTGTATTGGTGGCGTACACCGGAACCGACAGGGAGCGGAGCACCTGAGCGGCAAAGTCGGCGATCGCCCACTCCGGCCGGTTGAGTGAGAAGATCGCCATCCGGTCGCCAGCCACGATGCCGTTGTCGCGCAACGCACTGGCGAGGGTTCGGATCATGGTGCCGAGCTCGGCGTAGCTGATCTCCTGCCAGACATCGTCCTGTCGCGAGCGCATCGCTACCGACTCTCCACTGCGCTCGCACGAGTCGAGGATCATCGTGCCGAGATGGTCGATCTGCATGCCAGGCCTCCCTCGCTGCCGCTGTTCCTGCGTACTGGAGCGGCAGCCTGTGGTGTTCTCCCGGATCGGTCCTCTCGATCATACGTCGAGCTGCGGCATTTGCACAGCGGGTGATGACAGAGCCGGGGGAAGGACGATAGCTCGAGGCGACTTCCCAGCGGTTTCACGGACATCGACTGTCGTTGGCGATTCGGGCATCTGTAGCCTCGAGAGCGTGTCGTGCGTAGAAAGCTCGTTCTGGTACCTGGTCGGTCATGCGAGAGCTCAGCGCGGCGGGCGCGGTTCCTCGGCGAGGGTCACGTCGTCGACGATGCCGACGACGACCGAGCGCACGGGCATGTTGGGGACGTCGAGCACCTGGCGTCCTCCGTTGCCCTCGTCGAGCACCAGGACGGTCTCCCCGGCGCCGGCGCCGATGGCGTCGATGGCGATAATCGTACGGCCGGTGGGCCGACCGTCCGGATGGAGCCGGGCGCAGACGAGCAGGGTGCGATTCGCCATGTCGTGGTGGTGGATCGTCGACGTGAGCCGGCCTGCGACGCGCGCGAGGATCATCGAGATGCCTCCTCCGGTGGATCGATTGACAGCGTGTCCACGATTCCGACCACCGCGTGGTCCACCGGCACGAACCACGGATCGAGCGTCAACGCGGCCTCGCGGCTCGCCTCCCAGTAGATCAGCTCGTCCGGGCCCGCCATCCGAGTTCCGTCTGCGGCCACGAACGGCAGTCCGTTCGGTGACAGGTCGCTTTCGAGCGGCTGGACCCAGAGCATCGGTACTCCTTCGAGGCCGTCTGCAATGACCGCCGGGACCAGCCGGCCGATGACTCGCCCGAGGTGCACTTTCAGCCCTCCTCAGACTGCTCGCCGTCGGGGGACGTGTGCTCGCGGCAGGTGGCGAACCGGCTGCCATCGGCGAGCGCTGCGCGCAGCACGGGATCGAGGCGCGGCATCACCGAAGCGGTCCGCAGCTGGCCGTTGGCTCCGAGGCACTCGGTGGCGAGCCCGAGCGCGTACTGGATGTCCGCCAGCTCGCCATCGAGGAGCGCCACCGCGCGCCCTCCGAGGTCGTCGCCAAGACGGGTCTCGAGGAGATGGACCGGCACCGCTTTGAGGAGCACGTCGAGTGCGCCCAGCAGCGCCGGCGAGCAGGTTGTCTCGAGGGCGCCGATCGTGTCGCCGTCGGCAGATCGCCGCGCTCCGGCGACCGCGGCGGCCAGCTCGGGATGGGGATCGGCAAGGCACACCTCGCCGATGAGCATTCCCTCGTCCTGACCGGTTCGCACGCCCTCGCGATGGGCCTCCTCGGTGCTGCCGACCGTGCCGCCGACCAGCGCGAGGAACCGCCCTGGATGCACGGTTCCGCACCGCAGGAGTCGCACCGGAGCGCGCTTCAGCATGCGATCGACAGCGAGGACGCCGATCGGAACGCTGTCGAACTCGAGCAGGGCCAGTGCAGTGGTCATCTCGAGCCCCCTCATACGATCCGGAACCGGTCGACCATCACGCACCGGCGCCGCCTGGAGAAGCTGATGGGCGATGTCATTCCCTCGCCGGTGGGTGATGCGATGGTGAAGCTGGAGTAGCCTTCTCCGTCGGCGCCGAGGCCGCAGATGATCGGTCCGTTCTTGACGAAGATACTGGTGTTCATCACGCGCGCCATGAGGCTGAGCGCATCGATATCGGTGGAGTGCATCGAGGCCGAGTGGCCGAAGCCATGCTCTGCTTCACGGGCGAGCGCAACGCCAGTCTCCACGTCCGGCACGCGCACGATCGGGAGCACCGGCATCAGCTGCTCGGTCCACACCAGCGGGTGATTGGCGTCCACCTCGGCGATGATGAGGCGGGTGCTGGTGCCGCGCTGGACTCCGATCCGCTCGAGAAGTGTGCTGGCGTTCTTGCCCACCCACTTCGTGTTGATGACCGCGTGGGCGCGCGGTCCCCGGGTCTCGGAGAAGATCTCGTCCTCGAGCCGGCGAAGGTCGCCTCGGTCCACCAGGTAGGAGCCGGCATGCTGGAGCTCGGCGATGAGCTGGTCTGCCACCTGCTCGACGACGAAGACCTCCTTTTCATCAACGCACACGACGTTGTTGTCGAACCCGGCGCCGGTCACGATGTCACGGGCAGCCTTGCGGATGTCCGCGGTTGCATCGACGACCACCGGCGGGTTGCCCGGCCCGGCACAGATCGCGCGCGTGCCGCTGGCCATCGCGGCCGCCACCACGCCCGGGCCACCGGTGACGACCAGCAGGTTGATCCGATCGTGGTGCATCAGCTCGGTGGCCGACTCGATCGTCGGTGTGGCGACCGCGGTGACCAGGTTGTCGGGACCGCCGGCGGAGCGTATCGCCTGGTTGATCAGCCGGACGGTGGCCATCGAGCATCGCGTGGCGCTCGGGTGGACGTTGAACACCACGCTGTTGCCGGCGGCGATCATGCCGATGGCGTTGCAGATCACGGTGGATGTGGGGTTCGTCGTGGGCGTGATGGCGCCGATGACGCCGAACGGCGCCCACTCGGTGAGCGTCAGGCCATGGTCGCCGGTGGTGGTCTCCGGCCGGAGGATCTCGGGGCCCGGCGTCTTCACGGTGACCAGCCGGTTCTTGAGCTTCTTGTCCTCCTCACGACCCAGCCGTGTCTCCTCGACTGCCAGGCGCGCCAGCGCGTCGCCCTCGCGCAGCATCGTCTCGCGGATCGCTGCAATGATCTCGCCGCGCTTCGCGAGACTGGTCTGGCTGAGGCGGAGAAAGGCGATCGTGGCCGCCTCGATGCACTCGTCGACCGTCGCGAACACGCCGTCGCCAGCTCGTTCCCCACGGGCATCTGGCGGACGACGCATCGGCGCAGCAACGTAGCCGCCGATCGGCGCATCCGCCGGAGGCGCCCCGGGCGCTGGGTGCCAGGCTCCGCTGCCTGCAGCTGCTGCGGCGGGCTCCTGAAGGCCCAGTCGTTGGGCCAGTCGGCGCGCAATGGTGTCCACCTGCGCCTCAGACAGCCGGCTCATGGCGCGCCGTCCTCGTCACCCTTGCGGTAGGGCTGATCGCCGCCGATGTCCCAGCTGTCCACGATTGCCATGACGACGGCGTCGACAGGTCTGCGATCGGTCAGTGTCGTCTGCCGGGCCGACGAACCGGAGGCGTAGAGCACATACTCGCCCTCCCCCGCGCCGACCACGTCGGCGGCGACCACCACCGAGCCGGTGAGCTGGCCGTCGGGCCCCGCCTGGCCCAGGAGCAGGAGCTTGAGGCCCTCGATCGATGCCTCCTTGCGGGTCGACACCACCGAGCCGAGCACCTTTGCCAGGTGCATGGGATCACTCCGCGTCCTGCCGGCCGAGGGGCATCACCGCATCGACATTGGTGTGTGGGCGAGCGATCACGTGCACCGCCACCAGCTCGCCGACTCGGGTGGCCGCGTTCCGACCGGAGTCGCACGCCGCCTTCACCGCGGCGACATCGCCGCGCACGATGGCGGTGGTGTAGCCTCCGCCGGTCTTCTCGTAGCCCACCAGCTCGACGCGGGCGGCCTTGACCATCGCGTCGGCCGCCTCGACGGTCGCCGCGAAGCTCCTGCACTCGATCATTCCCAGGGCGTCAGCCATCGTCTGTCTCCTTCGTTCCGATCAGTTGTCCTCTCCAGCTCGCGGACCTCGGAGCTGGGGTGTCACGTCTTCGTGGCGGGCGTTCGCCCACCGAGCGTCTGTAAAGCGGCCACTGCGGCTGGCCGTGCGACCTCGACGTCGCGCTCCTCGCCACCGATGTACACGCGGCCGAAGCTGCCGAATGCGCGGACCTCGAGGATGTTGATCTCCGCAGCCTTCTCGGCCTCGTTGGCGGCGAGCGCGGCGTACGCAGCGGGCTCGCACTCGAGCACGAACAGGGTCTGGCCCGCGACGATCATGTTGCCGTGGCGCATCCGGTTGATCAGCATGCACTGGTGGTCATCGAGGTGACGGACGACCTGGTCTGACACGATTCTCGGCTTGAGCCGTTGCTCCTCCTCGAGCCCGAGCGCCGTCAGGATCGCCTGCCCGGCCTGGCGGACGTCGGCCTGGGAGTCCGAGTGGACCTCGAGCATCCCGAACAGCCGCTCGACGATCTGCATCCCCGGGGTGACGTTGGTCGACTTCAGCGCGATGTCGGTGACCCGGTTGATCTCGATGCCGGGCGCGATCTCCACGAACAGGCTCGCCTGACCCACCCGTGGCAGAAACCCCTGGGCGATCGTCGCCTGGAACGAGGCGAACTGGGACTGGAGGCTGTCGATGACGCAGTAGGCTCTCAGGTCGACCATGGTGCTCCTTCGTGGGTGATGGTACGCAGCATCAGTTGCTCACAGTGGTGACGTGCTGAGCCTGCTCGACGATGGCGATCGAGGCGCTGGCGCCGATACGAGTGGCTCCGGCCTCGATCATCCTCCTGGCATCGGTGAACGATCGGATCCCACCGGAGGCTTTCACCTCCATGCCGGCGCCGCGCACCACCGAGGCCATCAGCGCCACGTCCTCGGCAGTGGCGCCACCGGACGAGAAGCCAGTGGAGGTCTTGACGAAGTCGGCGCGGGCGCGGCGAGCCAGCTCGCAGGCACGGACCTTCTCGTCATCCGTCAGCAGGGCCGTCTCGATGATCACCTTGCAGACCGCGCTGCCGTCCCGGCATGCATCCGTGACCGCGAAGATGTCGCGCAGCACGTGCTCGTCGTGGCCGCTCTTGAGACGGCCGACGTTGAGGACCATATCGATCTCCTTGGCGCCGTCGCGGATCGCCTTGCGGGTCTCTGCGGCCTTGATGTCGGGCGTCGAGGCGCCGAGGGGGAAGCCCACCACCGAGCAGGTAAGGACGTCGGATCCCCGGAGCCCATCTGCGACCGTCTTCACCCAGCAGGGGTTGACGCAGACGGAGCGGAACCCGTGATCGCGCGCCTCGGCCACCACCTGAAGAATCATCTCCTCGGTGGCGTCGGCCTTGAGGATCGTATGGTCGATGAACTTCGCGATGTCAGCGGGGATCGCTCCTGGATGTCCAGGGCCGTGGCTGAGCCCGTTGGCGCCCAGCTCGAGGAAGCGGCGCGCGGTGTCCGGGCAGCTCGCCACCGCCGGGCTCCCATGGTACGCGCTGGTCAGGCTGACGCCGGCGCCGATGAGCTGCTCGAGACGCGTCACGATCCGTTCGAGGTCTCCATCGCCGAGCTCGGCCAGACCTGCATCGGAGGGTGCTTCTGGCGCCGGGGGCTGTGGCGGCAGGGGTGGAGCCGCAGTATCGATCATCGCGACGCGGCGTTGATGGCGCTCCTCGACGCAGTCGGTGGTGAGGAAGACGTCCACCAGCTGGCTGGCCAGGTTGACCCCGATCAGTCCGGCGCCGAGCGTCATGACGTTGGCGTCGTTGTGCTCGCGGGCGTTGCGGGCGGTGGACAGGTCGTACGCCAGCGCGGCGCGAACACCGGGAACCTTGTTGGCGACCATCGACGAGCCGATTCCGGCGCCGTCGACCATGATCCCGCGCTGAGTCGCTCCGGACGCCACCTTCTCGGCGACAGCCCGGGCGAACACCGGATAGTCGACTGCGTCGGAGGTGTTCGTGCCGACGTCGATGACCTGGTGGCCCTGCTGCATCAGGTGCTCCATCAGCCGCTGCTTCAGCTCGAATCCGCCGTGATCTGCCCCGATCGCTACTCGCATCGCTGCACCTGCCCCATCATCGCACCGGAGGGTTCTACCATACCCGTGACCCATCGTGGGAGTCAGAGTCATCGCATCGCCGTCTCGCAACCGTGCGCCGAGGCAGCTCCACGACCAGCTCACTGAGCCTCTGGATGTGGGCACGCAGGACCTGACGCCCGGTGCCGGTGAGCTCGAAAGCCGTCACGGTGCGCCGGCCCTGGGCCTCCTTGCTGCTGGTCAGGTATCCCGCAGCCACCAGCTTCCCGGCCTGGACGTGGAGGTTGCCGTCTGCAAGACCCGTGGCCTCGCGCAGCGCCCGGAACGTCCACCGCTGGCCGTCGGCCACGGTGGCGAGGATGACGAGACGCGCGGGGGCGCCAAGCAGCGGATCGATCTCGGAGATCTGCATCGGACGACAATTGAAACTTTACACAGTGAAGCTATCAGCATGAGATCTCAGTGTCAAGTGGCACGACGAAGCTCTTTGTCTTTATGATATGAAGTTCCTGCTCTCGGAGCTCCGTCTTCGGGAGAGTTGGCGTGCTCGGATCGCCCTACCATTCCAGTATGGTCTGACGTTCGCACTTCGTGGAACGCGCGACGGAGGGGCTGGCCGTGCACGACGAACCCGCGGTGGACTCTGATGAGCCGGCAGGTGATGTCTACGCTACAATCGGCGCTGGAGCTGGTTCCCACCGCAATGATTCGGTTGATACTCGTTCTTCTTGCCGTTCCTCTCCTGATCGACGTGATCGTTCGGGTTGTGCTCGCCGTGGCAGCTCGACGGCAGGGGGCATCGTCGGATGATTCAACATGTCCTCGCCGTTGGGTTGTCGTGGTGCCTTCGCGCGCGGAGGGGGAGGCTGTCGAGGCAACGTTGGAGAGTGTGGTGGCGGTCGGCGGTGACCGACGGGCGGACCTGATCGTGGTTCTTGACGGGGCGGATCCAACGGCTCAGCGAGCTGCGGACAAGACCAGCGCGACGGTGCTGGTCAAGGAGCCACCCGGTCCCACGAAGGGGGCGGTCCTTCGCTGGCTCGTCGAACACCATGAGCAGCTGTTGCTCGACCATGATGCGGTGCTGCTCGTGGACGTCGGCTCTGAGCTGAGGCCTGGCTTCTTCGATGCCCTGTCGTGGCCTGCGGGTGCCTCAGCGGTGCAGGCTCGACTGGCCGGAGCGGGGACCGGTGTGGCCGGGGCGGCCTCCTTCTCGGAGAGCTCGGCGCAGAGCTGGGAGGATGCTGGGCGCCAGGCGCTGGGATGGACGGTGCATCTCCGTGGCACTGGTAGCGCCATCGACCCGGTAACCTTCTGCAGGGTGGTTCCCCGCTTGAGGAGCCGGGCGGAGGACACCGAGCTGACCCTGCTGCTCGCGGCGGACGGTCATCTGGTCACGCTCGGCGGCGCCGGTGCAGTTGTCGACGACCAGAAGCCGTGTGAGGTCGAGGAGGCGGCGCAGCAGCGAGCTCGCTGGTTGCTCGGCGAGTTCGAGATCATGCTGCGCCACCCCCGGGCGTTGCTCCGGCTGATGTGCCGTCGTCCGTTGGAGGGTGTCGCCGTCGCGTGCGAGCTGATCAGTCGGCCGCTTTCGCTCACTTCGCCGAGCCGTGCCCTGCTGGGAGCCGGTTTCGTGATCCATGCAGTGGTCAGCGGTTCTCTGCTGTCGGCAGCGGCCGCAGCTGTGTTCGGCGCCAGCCTGGCTGCAGATTTCTGGCTCCTGCGGGTTGCTCGAGGCGTCGACTCCCGATCTCTGATGGTGAGCGGAGCGCAGCTGGTGTGTGCCTGGCTTCGGGCTCTGGTGCTGCTCCCGCGGAGCTTGGGCGGCTGGGCCAAGACGAGGGTGGTTCAGGGCTCTCAACGCTCGGGCAACCACAAGCCGTAGAGCGGAAGACGTGAACCTGTAGGGACCAGCTCTCCTCGCACCGAGGCGGATGCATTCTGTAGAATCCGTCCATGACAACCAACAGAGAGAGCCGAACCGTGCTTGTGGTCGCTGGGACGAGACCAGAGGCGATCAAGCTGGCGCCCGTCGTGCGGGCGCTGGCGAGTGTGGGTGGTGTGCGGCCGGTATTGGTTGCAACATCGCAGCACCGTGAGATGCTGCGCCAAGCGTTCGAGGTGTTCGGCTTGACCCCGAACATCGATCTGAATGTGATGCATGCCGAGCAGACACCGATCGGCGTGGCGCACTCGGTGTTGCGCAAGCTCGAGCCGGTCTTCGCGGATCAGCAGCCACTCTGGACCGTGGTCCAGGGTGACACCACCAGTGCCTTTGCCGCAGCGGTGGCATCGTTTTACGCCGGGGTGCCGGTCGCGCACGTGGAGGCCGGTCTGCGCACCGGTCGTATGGATGCTCCGTTTCCTGAAGAGTTCAACCGGCGGGCGATCTCCGTGGCAACCCGACTGCATCTCGCCGCGACGCGGCGCGGGGCTGACAACCTCCGGGCGGAAGGTGTTGCGGATCGCGATATCCGGGTGGTTGGGAACCCGATCATCGATGCTGTGCTGGAGATCCGGCGGACGTCACAGCTGACGTTTCAGGACAGCGCTGAACGACAGCTGGTCCTGGTGACGTTGCACCGCCGAGAGAGCCTTGGTGAGCCTCTGCAGAGAATGCTCCAGAGCCTGCGCGACCTGGCGCAAGAGCGGACCGATGCGCTCAAGATCGTGTTCCCGGTGCACCGGAACCCGAAGGTCGATGGCCCGGTTCGGGCGATCCTCGCAGACCTTCCGAACGTGGAGCTGCGCGACCCGATGGCGTACCCCGAGTTCCTGGCCTTGTTTGCGGCGTCCCGACTTGTCATCTCGGATTCCGGTGGCATCCAGGAGGAGGCGCCAGCGATCGGTGTCCCGGTTCTGATCGCCCGTGAGACGACGGAGCGACCTGAAGCGGTCGAGAGTGGCTGGGCTCGTTTGGTCGGCACCGAACCGGAGCGGTTGCTCCGTGAGACCAGGTGGCTTCTCGACGACGATGCGCACTGGGCGGAGATGGTATCTGGCCCGAACCCGTTTGGCGATGGGGATGCGGGCGAACGGATCGCTGCGGCGTTGGTGGAGAGAATGTGACCGGTGAGGGTCAGCCTCGGAACCGACACTTCGCAACGGTATCGGCGAGCATCCTGCGCAACAGGGAGGCGTCGGCTCGCAGCCGAGCCCTGCTCTCGAGCCGTTGTCCAGGGAGCTTCTGCCTTCGCAGTACGATCCGCACGAGACGCCGCACGAGCTGAATGGAGAGATCGAGGGGGCCTTGCCACTGGTGGATGTACAGGTCCCGTTGCAGCTGATAGCTGACATGGGTGCCAGCCAGTACCGTCTGCCGCACGTAGGTCTTCGTGAACCGCGTTACGCTGGGCTCATGGTGGATCTCGGCGCTTGGCTGCACCATGATGCGCGCTCCGATTCTCTGTGCCAGACAGGCCGCAACAACCTCTTCGCCGCCACCATAGTTGTCGCCGCATCGCCCGTACCCGCACCGAAACCCTCCGATGGCGAGACCTCTTCGTGGCCTATGACTTCATCTAC
>CAZEJK010000009.1:0-49123 GCA_964512045.1 uncultured Thermoanaerobaculia bacterium | reverse complement strand
GCCAGGACCGGAGCCGGGCTGCGGCGTCGTCGGTTCTGCGAGTGAGACTGGGTGGGTGGGGGAGCGAACCGCCAGGAGCTCAACGCCGACATCTACGCGGCCGTGGGAGCAGCGTGCTCGGATCAGTCGGTAGCGTCTGATGTGCCGGTATCGCCGTCAGCGGTGGCACGCTCCAGCTCGCTTTCGAACATCAGCGATCCCATGGTGCGCATGCGGTCCAGGTAGACGATGCCGTCGAGGTGATCGTACTCGTGCTGCACGACGCGGGCGTGGAAATCGTCGGCCGTGAAGGAGATCGGCTCACCGCTGACGAGACGTGCCTTGACCTTGACCCGCGGGGCGCGCGGTACGCGACCGCGCAGACCGGGTATCGACAGGCACCCCTCCCAGTCCTCGACGAGATCCTCACCGACGGGAATCAGCTGCGGGTTGACCAAGACCACCGGGGGAACCTCTGCCTGGGTTCCGATCTCGGGCACCCAGTATGCGAACAGGCGGAGCGATTCGGCGACCTGCGGAGCGGCGAGCCCGACACCGTTCTCGGCGAACATCGTCTCGATGAGCGAGCTCGCGAGCTGGACGAGGCGACCTGAGTCGAGTAGCTCCTCTGGAACCGGCTCCGCCACCTGGCGCAGGACGGGATGCCCGAGACGGACAATCTCCAGCGAGTCGGCCATAGGTGAGCCTGCTAGCCGCAGCTGCAGCCGGAGCAGCCACCACCCATGGCGGCCTGGTTCGGGTTCTCGACGCTGAAGCCGGTGCCGCGATGGTCGTCGACGAAGTCGATCTTCGATCCGACGAGCAACGGGGCGCTGTGCTGGTCGACGAGCACCTTGAGCGAGTCGTCCGCGTCGACGATCGTGTCGCCCTCACGCTCGTCGTCGAAGGTGAAGCCGTACGACAGTCCAGAGCAGCCGCCGGGCTGGATGAAAACGCGCAGTCGTTTCCCTTCGGCCTCCGGCATGGATGCCGCGAACTCCTTGACCTTGGCGACTGCTGTTTCGGTGAATGAGATCATGCTGCTCGCTCCTTGGTACGCTGTTGAGGTTGTGACCGTGCGGCCATCAGCGCACTCTGCAACCTCTCGGAGAACCTCTCTGCCGCTCGAACCTATTCCGACGGCTCACGATAGCGGCCCTATGGCCGCTACTCAACACCGCGTGCTGCCAGCCAACGCTCGGCCTCGATCGCCGCCATACACCCGGTGCCCGCTGCGGTGACGGCCTGACGGTAGGTGTGATCCTGGACATCTCCACACGCCCACACGCCCTCCACCGAGGTCCGCGTCGAGCCCGGGACCGTGACGATGTACCCGTTCTCGTCCATCTTCAAGAGATCCTCGAACAGGGCTGTGTTCGGCTGGTGTCCGATTGCGATGAACGCCCCCTGCGCCGAAAGCTCCGATGTCTCTCCAGTGATCGTGTCGGTCAGGCGGACTGCCGAGAGACCGTTCTCAGGTGTGCCGATGAACTCCGAGACCACTTTGTTGAACGCGAACGTCACCTTCGGGTTGGCGACCGCGCGCTCCTGCATGATCTTGGAGGCTCTGAGCTCCTCGCGACGATGGATGACGGTGACCTTGGTCGCGAACTTGGTGAGGAACGTCGCTTCCTCCATGGCCGTGTCGCCGCCACCGATGACGACGACCTCCTTGTCTCGGAAGAAGAAGCCGTCGCAAGTGGCACATGCGGAGACGCCGTAGCCCATCAGTCGCGACTCGGACTCGAGACCGAGCAGGCGCGCCGATGCACCGGAGGCGATGATCAGCGCGTCACACGATAGAGACCCGTTGCTGCCGGTCTCAACCGTGAACGGGTGTGCATCCAGCTTCACGGACTGCACTTCGTCGAACAGGAACGAGGTGCCGAAACGCTCCGCCTGCGCCTTGGTGTCCGCCATCAGCTGAGGACCGAGGATCCCTTTCGGGAAGCCGGGGTAGTTTTCGACATCCGTGGTGATGGTCAGCTGGCCGCCAGGCTGGAGCCCTTCGATCACCATTGGGGCGAGCTCGGCGCGGGCTGCGTAGATGGCGGCGGTCAAGCCGGCGGGACCGGACCCGATGATCAGAACCTTGATGTGACGGTCGGTTGCCATGGTCAGTCCTCCCAAATCGTCGCGCAGGTCTCGGGTGCGGTAGGGGGATCGGCCGAGCTCGGCCGGTGCTCTGCGGTCTCGTCAGCAGCGCGCCCGAGGCCGTTGAAGCCTCCGTGTCGCGAGCACGCCGGCCCGGCGACGACGGCTGACCACTGGCATTATCCACGCTCAGCGCCGCAAAGCAACCGAGATGCGGACGGGAACGATGGTACCGGCACGTACGTTCTCCAAGACCGTGGTTCGGATCATGGTCATGCTGTGACGGCGCGGGCTCCACGGTCGCGTCAGTCGATCACCCATAGGGGCGTCTGTTGCAGGTACGCGGGATCGATCGCCTCCAGTATGACGCGGCCCTCCATGTCGTCCGCCAGCGGTAGCCCGAGCAGGTAGCACGCCGTGGGAACGAGATCTGCGAGGTCACAGGAGGCGTGACGACGGCCGACGCGGACCCCGCCGCCATGCAGGAAGAGGAGGCCGTCGGGGCAGTGTGCTGGGGACGCGTTCCAGGTGGCGGCGAAGCCACTGAGGCGTCGGAGACGCTCCCATGCGTCGGGCTCCTCGTAACCGTACGGGGCAATCAGCGCCACCACTGTGTCGTCGGGCATGGCGTCGATCAGTCGGCCAACCACCGAGTCCAGGAGCTCCAGGGCAAGATCGACGACCGCACGTTGACTGACGTCCTCTGGGCGTCCAGGCTCCAGTCGGCGTCGCACCTCCGCCATGGCGCGCTGCTGCACCCATACCACCGTTGGCCGCCGGCCGTCGGCGCGATCGAGGACACGCTGGGCTCGCGCGAGATCTTCGAGCACCGCTGCCCACACGGCCCGGCGGTGGGATGGGAACGGCTCCAGAGCAGTGTGCAGCGAAGCGCGGAAGTCGGCATCGACTGCGTCGAGCTCAGAGGCTCCAGGTTGCTCCGGTTGGTCGGCGTCGGTCCACAGACCAGGCCAGCTGATGCTCAGAGCCGAGTGTGAGCCGGAGGTGAGCCGCGACCACATCGGCGGGACGCGGCTGGGGGGTGGCGCTACCTGCTGGGTGAGCCCCCATGGGAGCATTCGTTTCGAGCCGATCGGGGTCCAGGGCAGAAGGAGGATCGGCTGTGAAGACTGCGGTACCAGCTTCCAGCCGGTGTGCCCTTTCACACCGTGCGTACGTGGGGTGGCTCCGGTGGCCGTTGTGGTCCATAACGACCTGTACAGGAACGGGCGTTCTGGTGACGTGATGCCCCACGACGAGCTGGCTCGCAGGTCTTCCAGCCGCTGGAGCCTGAGGCGAGTCGCATTAGCAAGCAGCAGGTTCAAGTCGATGCCATCAACACCGATGACGAGCAACGATCGCTGTGGGGCTCCGAGCGCGCTGCGGTGCGACCGCTCGACGGCCGCGGTTGGGCTGGGCTGGAGCTGGAGCCTGATCACCGGCAGGAGCAGTGCCGCCACCACTCCCAGCGCCAGCCAGCGCGTCGCCGCCCGTCGTCGTCGGACGATCGGACCGAGCAGCGCCAGTGCAATGGCGATCGCCAGCCACCCGATTGCGTCCTGGCCCAGCAGACGATGTGCCGAGCCGGTCAAGAACTGCTCGGAGAGATCGGCGTTGAGACGGCTAAACACCGCGGTGACCAGGTACATCGCCGCGATGAGCTCGAGCAGGATCGGCTGATCAGGTCGGGGCGTCGGCCGGCGTGTGATCACGGTGACGAGGGCGAGCACACCGAGTATCTGCACACCGAAGAAGAAACCACCCCAGAGCGCCCACGTCAGAAGGGCCGGCAGCGTGCGCACCGTGTCTGGTGCTGTCGAGGGGTTGAGGCGAACGATCAGCACCATCGCCAGTACCCCGCCGACGCACCCCGTCAGCAGAGCGTGTATCAGGCGGCTGCGCCTCGGCTGACGCGACGTACCTGTGGGCGTGGTGTCAGAACCCCTGGAGACGACGACCATGGCGAAAGTGTACGCTACTATGGCGCGCGGACGGTGCGCGGGATCCGTCGGTTGGGGAGGATCGGTGAGTCGAGTCGACACGACCGCAGCTCTGGTGGACCGGTGGCAGGTGACACCGACGTGCTACGAGGTTCGGTTTCGCGTGGGAGAGCAGCTACCGCAGCCGGCGCCGGGCCAGTTCATCATGATCCGTCCGGCCGTTGGTGAGGAGCCGTTCTGGCGGCGCGCCTACTCGGTGGCAGACTTCGTGCGTGACGGCTCCGGTGCGACCTTCGATCTGATGATCAAGGTTGTCGGCGTCGGTACGGCAGTCTGGAACCGGCTTCCGGTGGGGACCGAAGCTCTGGCGTTGGGCCCTCTCGGTCAGGGGTTCCGAATGCCTCCAGCCGGTGCTCGCATCGCGCTGGTGGCTGGCGGCATCGGTCTGCCACCGCTGTACTACGCGGCCCGGTTCTTTGCATCTGAGAACGTCCGTTGTGATCTGTTCCAGGCGGCAGCGACGGCCTCCGAGCTGATTGCTCCAGAGCGCAGTGCAGCGGCGGTGAGCGCCACCGGCGGGACCCTGGAGCTGGTCACAGACGACGGCAGTGCGGGAGCGACAGGGCGAGTGCCCGATGTGGTTCGCGAACGACTGCGCTCCGGCGAAAGGTGGGACGCGATCTGGGCGTGTGGTCCACTGCCGATGCTGGCGGCATTGGCTGACATCGTGCACGAGTGGGATGTGCCGGCCCAGTTTGCCATGGAGGAGCACATGGCATGCGGCGTCGGTGTCTGTCTCGGGTGCGTTCTTCCAACCGTTGGGGGACATGTACGGGTGTGTCGGGAAGGCCCGGTTCTGGACTCCCGCGAGGTGGACTGGGAGGCGCTGCGATGACCCCGGATCTGCACGTTCGCGTCGGTGATCTGTCGCTGGCCAACCCCGTTCTCGCGGCCTCGGGCACGTTCGGTTATGGCCTCGACCTGGAGGATCTCTGTCCTCCAGAGGCACTCGGCGGGATCGTCACCAAGGGGCTCAGTCCGGAGCCCCGCGCCGGGGCGCCGATGCCGCGGATCGCCGAGACAGCCGCCGGAATGCTCAACGCCATCGGGCTCGAGAACATCGGGGTGGATCGGTTCTGTGAGCAGGTGCTACCACGTCTTCGGGAGCGCGGTGTGACCGTGATCGTCAACGTCTTCGGTGAGGCGCCGGAGGCGTACCGTCAGGTGATCGAGCGCTGCGAGGCCGCCGCCGGCGGTATCGAGGGTTACGAGCTCAACGTGTCCTGCCCGAACGTTTCTTCGGGAGGTATCCAGTTCGGTCACGATCCCCAGATGCTGGCGGAGCTGACGGCCCTGTGTCGGCGTGTGACCGATCGACAGCTGTGGGTGAAGCTCTCACCGAACGCCCCCGACGTGGTCGCGACCGCTGCGGCCGCTCGAGATGGTGGCGCGGACGCCGTGTCGTTGATCAACACGATCCGCGGCCTTGCCATCGACCCGGTGCGGCGACGGCCGATCCTGGCGCGAACCTTCGGGGGGCTGTCCGGCCCAGCGATTCTTCCGATTGCTCTGCGGATGGTCGCCGAGGTCCACCGAGCGTGTCCGGACATACCGCTGGTCGGTCTCGGGGGGATCGAGAGTGGCGCCGATGTGGTGCGGTTCCTTCTCGCGGGGGCCAGCGCTGTCCAGGTCGGCACGGCCACCTTCCGTCGGCCCCGGGCGATGCTTCAGATCATCACTGAGCTCCAGACCTTCTGCACGGAGCAAGGGGTCGAGCGGGCAGAGACGCTGGTGGGAGCGCTGCAGGAGATCTGAAGCTGGAGGGAGGGAGCCATGGTGCGAGGGAGCGACAGCTTGTGTGTGGCGCTGGACGGGACGGACGCCGCGTGGATCGCGGAGATGGCGGGACAGCTGGTGGGCAGCGCACGATGGATGAAGGTCGGGCTGGAGGCGTTCACGGCCCACGGCCCGAGCCTGGTGCGCGACGTGGCGGCGACCGGTGCGAACGTGTTTCTGGATCTGAAGCTCCACGACATACCGGCAACCGTGGAGCGGGCTGCGGCCAACTGCGCTCGCAGTGGAGCGAAGATCTTCAACGTTCACGCCAGTGGTGGCGCCGACATGATGCGGGCTGCGGTGACCGGAGCGCAGGCTGGCGCTGCGGCGCACGGCGCTCCAGCTCCGCGCGTGATCGCGGTGACCGTGCTCACGAGCTTGGATCAACAGGTCCTTGGGTCTTTAGGGATTGCAGCCGATCCCGGTGAGCTGGTGCTGCGCTGGGCTGAGCTGGCGAGGGAGTGTGGCCTTGACGGGGTGGTGTCCTCGGCGCGCGAAGCTCGCGCGATCCGTGGTGCGTGCGGTCCCGCCTTTCTGATCGTGACGCCGGGAATCCGTCCCAGCGGTGCCGCCACCGACGATCAACGCCGAGTGCTGACGCCGGCGGTGGCCATAGCGGAAGGGGCGGATCTTCTCGTGGTTGGTCGGCCGATCACGCGTGCTGAAGACCCGGTTGTGGCGGCGCGAGCGATCGCCTCGGAGATCGACGCTGCACGAGGCGCCTGAGCTGTCCTGACGACGCGAACGCGCTAGATCCTACCGAATCGAGGACGCTGGACGTTGTGCTCCTTCTTCCACTCGTAGGTGAACAGGCCGTAATCGATCGGAAGGGTGTAGCTGACTCGGATCTTGACGACGTTGCCCGAGTAGTCGACCTTGATCCTCTCGGCGGTTATCGTGTTCTCGTCGTCCAGCAGCAGGTTGAGCTTGGTCGCGCGCTGCTCCAGCGCCTTCGCGATGTTCTTCTTGTCCTCCGCCTCGTTATTACCGCGGTCGTAGCCGCGTCCCTCTGCGATGGAGATGATCTCGTCATTGAACGCGCCAACGGTCAGGAAGATCGGTACCGTTTTGATGACCACGAACACCACGAAAAGAAAAACAATGAGACCGATGATGACGCCCAGCTTGCCTTCTCCGCGCTGGTGGGATTGGATGGTCGTCATGGCTACCCCCTGTCAGTTTGCATCCACACTCCTGGCTATCGTACCGTGCGCCGAGGTCTCCGACAATGCTTGACGCTCTCAACGTCAGTGAAAGTCGGGGCCGTCTGAGGTCGGCATCTACGATGCTGTCCTTGGGAAGGGTAGGAACCGCGGTGATGAACAGGGTGCGACGCACGGCGTGTGCAGCTTTCACGATAGTGCTGACGGTGCTTGCGGTGGTGATCCCGGCAGGGGCTCGCGAGACCGTGCAGGATCGGGCGGTCGCGCACCTCGAGTCGGCGATCGATGGCGGGGTCACGGTGGCAGACTTCCATCACCTCGTGGCGCTCGAGATGGCCGAGGAGCTGCTGACCGACGGTCTCTGGATGGACACGGCTCTGGACCGTCTGGCTGCAGCACCGGCTGACGATCCGCTTGCAGCCTCAGCAGTTCGCTGGCTGCGCATGCAGACTGCGATCCGTCGCGGCCGCCCCGAGGCTGCTCGAGAGCTGTTTCGAGCTGAGGGTGGTCTCGAGCAGTGGTGGGCCGCTGGCCCTCAGCCCCTCGAGGAGCTCGACGAGTTTGCTGCCGGTCCGAGCTGGCCGGCGCCGACAGACCAGTGGCGGGCCGTCCCTGGAACGAGCCCGGACGGCTGGGTGCGACTCAACGGGCTCGGTTGGCCGGCGCAACGTCAGTACATCTTCCTCGCAACAACGGTGAGCAGTGACGAGCGCCAGCCCGTAGCCGTCCGTCTCGGAGCCGCCGAGGCTGCTCGCGTATGGCTCAACGGCCACAGCTTGGGAGCGCTACCGTACCCTCTGACCCGTGGGGTGGACCAGCTCGCCGTTGCCGGCTGGCTGCGGGCCGGTACCAACCAGCTTGTTGTTGCGGTGGGCTGTGAACGGGATGAGTGGTGGCTGCGGGTGCGGCTGACGGCCCCGGACGGCAGCCGGCTGCGTGGAGTGCGCGAGGTCGACGGACAGTTCACGCCCCGCGAGGCTCGGGGAACGATGCCCGAGACGCCGCCAGTGCGAACGATCCACGGCGAGCTCGAGGGCTCCACCGAGCCCGGTGCTGCTATGGCTCTGGCCGCAGTGGCAGTCACTCGTCCGTGGTTCGCGACCACCGAGGGTCTGGGGCGGGAGCTGTGCCGGAAGGCGCGATGGGAAGCGCCTGCGTTCGCACGGATCCTGGAGCTGCGTCTGGCCAACGATTCGGCAGCGCGCGGCGAGCTGGTCGAGGAGGCGATCGCTGCGGATGACGACATGGTTCGCCCGCGGCTGGAGCGAGCGCGGTGGCTTGCGAGCCGCGATCTGCGGCAGCATGCTGAGGAGGTGCTCGAGCCGGTGCGTTGGAGTGCAGCGGCACAGGCGGTGGCGGCAGATATTGCGGCCGCCGGATGGGCCGGGGTTGCACTGCCGCGGCTCGAGGAGGTGGCCTCGTCCGCCCAGCGGTGCGTGCTCGTGCAAACCCTGCTGGCTCGCCGGGCGTTGGATAGCAGTCGCCTCGGCGTGGCGCGTTCGGCGCTCGCCCGGCTCGCAAAGGTGGTGCCTGGAGACCCCGCGTTCGAGGCGCTGAGCCGTCAGCTGTACGAACAGTGCGGCGATGCCGACGGGCTCGAGCGTCTCATCGGCGCGCGGATTGCTGCCGATCCGAACTGGCCGCGCGAGCGGGTCCGGCTGGCGCGGCTGATGACGGCATCTGACCGTGCCGAGGCCGCTCGGGAGGTGCTCGTGGCAGGGCTCCAGCGGGCCCCGATGCATCCCGAGCTGACAGTCGAGCTGGCGGGGGTGGAGCACCGCCTCGGCGACGATGTCGCGGCGCGACGACGGCTGGAGGCGCTGCTGGCGGTCCGGCCCCAGGAGCAGCGTGCGACGCGGCTGCTGGAGCTCCTCGGCGGAGATGCGGAGCAGCACGACTGGGTTCGCACCGCAGATGAGGTGCGGGCCCTCGCCAACGGCACAGAGGGTGTGGACGAGGAAGCAGTCGGGCTCCTCGAGCACCACGAGCTGCGCTTCCTGCCGGCACAGCTCACCGAGGAGCGGGTCCAGCGGGCCGTGCTCGTGGCCTCGGCCGAGCAGGCCCGGACGTTGCGCGAGCAGACGATTGCATACGTGCCGGAGCGTCAGCGTCTGCGCGTGCTGTCGGCGAGGCTCTTGCGTGCGGACGGGAGCGAGGTGTCCGCCCGCCAGTCGGACACACCACGCTTGCGTGATCCAGCGCTGAACATTTACTACGACACGCGCCTGCGTCTGATCGAGTTCCCGGAGCTTGAGAACGGCGACATCGTCGAGCTGGCCTACGTTCTGTCGGAGACGGCGGAGGCGAACGAGACCGGAGCCTACCGGGGAGGGATCGTGCCGCTGTCGTGGGGGTACCCGGTGCGCTCGGTCGAGCTCCAGCTCAGCGCCGAGGAGGGGGTGGATCTGCCCCGCTGGGAGCTGGTCAACGGTCCCGGGGCGATCGATCGCGACGACGGTGAGAGCAACCGGATCCGGATGGGCTGGCGGGACGTGCCGGCGCGGCCTGTCGAGGCGCCATCGCCACCCCGGCTGCTCGTGCTTCCGCATCTTGTCTACTCGAACCACTCTGAGTGGGGTGAGCTGGCAGAGTGGTACCGCCGCCATGTGGCGCTGCGGGTCGTGCCGTCCGCAGCCGTCGAGGAGCAGGTGCGAAGGATCACGGCGGGCCTCGAGTCCCGCGAAGCACGGATTGCGGCGATCTACCGTTGGGTGGCCGACGAGATCTCCTACGTCAGTCTCGCGCTCGGCGAGCACCGGTTCCGGCCGTTCTCCGCAGACTGGGTGGTCCGGCACAGGGCGGGAGACTGCAAGGACACCGCAGCACTGCTGGTGGCCATGCTGTCTGTGATCGGAGTGCCTGCAGAGATGGTGCTGGTGCGCACCACGGATCTCGGGCCTCCGGCCTCCGAGCTGGCGGCGCTGGAGCTGTTCAACCACGCTATTGCGTATCTTCCGGAGGACGATCTGTGGCTCGATGGGACTGCTGCCGGCCACACCTGGGAGCGGCCGCCAGGGATCGATCAGATGGGCACATCGCTGGTGATCGAGGGTCTCGGTAGCCAACCGCAGCAGATCCCCGTGATCGGGGCGGGGGTGCGCTCGCGGACGTTTCGGCTGACCGGTGAGCCAGAGGCGACGCTGCTACAGGTGACGATGACCGCCGAGGACACCGGCGACGCGGCGTCTGAGCTGCGCGCAACTCTGGCGGGCCGGAACGACCCGACGGTGCTGGCCGAGTGGCTGCAGGCGGTGTTCCCTGGCGCTGATGTCGTCAGCGTCCCCGGCAGCGAGATCCGACCGGGTCGTGACCCGGTTCGCGTGCATGTCGAGGGGACCGTAGTGCGAACGGCGCTTCGTGCGGGTGGGGGCGTGCCGGTGTACCCGGCGGCTCTCGACATGTTGGACCGGTACCGGCCGTCCGATCGACGCACGACCCCGATGATCGTGCTCGTCGAGCCCGAGCTGGAGTGGGTCTTGGAGGTCGATCTGGGGCGACAGCCGACGAAGGTGCCCCAGGCGCGATCGATCGACTCACCGTTCGGCACCCTCGAGCTGACGGTGCAGCGTGCGGCAACGGCCGTCACGGTGCGTGGCCGGTTGCGGCTGGAGCCCGGAGTTGTGGCGCCCGACCGAGCAGCAGAGATGCGACAGTTCCTCCTCGATGTCGAGCGAGCTCTGGATCAGCGCGTGGAGGTGCCATGAGAGTTGCTCTGATCGTTCTCACCCTGCTTTCGGGCCGCTGGCTCGGCGCCGGAACGGTGGAGATGTTGCGTGCAGACGCCGAGCTGGAGCTTGCGGCCGCCCGATCCGAGGCGCTGGCAACGGTGGCGGCGGATCCCCGCTCCGCAGAGGCTGTGGCAGCGGCGGCGTGGTGGCTGGACCGGCACGAGTTTCTCGCCGAGCCCGCTGAGCTGCACGCCGTTGTCGGTGCGAACGCCGATCCCGAGCTGGCGTTTCTCGTCGACCAGCTCGATGCGGCTCTGCACCACCAAGCCCCCTCGTCGGTGCTGGCGCGCGCGGTTGTCAGTGGACCGTTCGGGTCGTTCGACACGCTCGATCTGGAGCGGTGGACCATGCCTTCGGACACTGAGCTGCCCGCATTGTCAACCCCATGGAGGTCCGAGACGCGGCCGTTCCGATTGGTGCTGCATCGTGGCGACGGGTGGATCGTGCCGCCGTCGGCGATGCTGCGATCGGGCGTGTACCTGGCTGCTTGGTCGCTAGATGTTCCCGGCGACTGGGATGGCTGGCTGGTTGTCGAGGCTGATGGCGGATTCGTCATGGAGGTGGATGGCGCCCGGATCGACTCTCAGCGGGGGTGCGGAGAGGTCAGCGCTGCCGTCCACTGGTATCGCGCGTCGCTGCGGCCCGGTCGCCACGTGGTCCGGTTGGCGTTTGCGTCCCCACGAACCCCGAGGGTCCGTCTGGCGCTATACGACGATCGATCTCGACCGGCGCCACACCTTCAGGCCGAGCCGGCCCTCAGCGCCGATGAGCTGTCGGGCTCCTCGGTGGTGCCGGCAGAGCCCGCCGCTTTTCAGAGCGTGGCGGAGGCCGAGGCGAGCGATCTGGCATCGCACCTGACGGCGGCGCTGGTGGCGAAGGCGCGACGCGATGGGCTTCGCGAAGGAGCGTTTCTTGCGCACGCTGCAGGGGCGGTCGCCAGCGATCAGATGTCCGCGCTGGTGGCGGTGCAGCGGGCTGCGTGGCGCCTGGAAAGCTGGACTGGGGAGGATTCCGGCACGGACCAGAGAGAGGCGCGACGTTTGCTTGCGGCCGATAGCGGCCTGCCAATGGCCGTGCTGTACCGTCGCGTGCTCAACTTGCGGCAGCAGCGTCTCGATGATGCTGAGGATGACCTCGACACGCTGATCGAGCGCGCGGGGCACGATCCCCGAGTCGTGTCGATGTGGCTCGACCATGCGCTGAGCAACGGCTGGGCTGCCGAGGCGGAGGCGACGCTGGAGCGGTTGGTTCGGGCGATACCGGACTCGCCCACCCTCATCCGACGTCGTCTGGAGGTGCTGGAGGCCCTCGATCGGTTCAGCGAGCGAAGACACCTGCTCGTGGAGCTTGCCGCCAGCGAACCCTTCTACCCCGGCCTGGTCGAGGAGCTGGTGGCGAGCTGCCAGGACCGTGTTGCTCTGGAGGTCTTGGAGCGCAGGCAGGCAACCGGTATCGAGGAGCTCGCCGTCGATCTCGGCCAGCTCCAGCTCCTGGTGGAGACGGGACAGCTGCGCGCCGCTGAGCAGGCTCTCCAGCGGTGCCGTTCGCGCTGGGGCAACGTCGCGATTCTGGACCGGTTTGCCATCGAGCTCGCTGCTGTGGAGGGCGACGACGCGGTCCGGCGGGTCGCCCGGCAGGCGGTGGAGCGCAGCCCCTATCGGCTGGAGCTGTGGGAGCTGCTGTGGCGGCTCGGAGAGGAGCCGTTCTTCGAGCCGTTTGCGGTGGACGCTCTCGAGCTGGCGCGCGCCTTCGAGGGCGACGAGAGCGATATTGACTCCATCCTGATCCTCGACCAGGCGGTCGAGCGTGTCTTCCCAGATGGAAGCAGCCTGTACTACTACCATGGTCTCAGTCGGGCCGTCACGCCAGCGGGAGCTCGCCAGGCGGCAGAGCTGCCGCTGCTGCCGGAGAGTGTCCTTCTTGCTGTCCGGATCATTCGCCCGGATGGCACGGTGGTGGTCCCGGCGAACCTGCGGGCAGCCGATCCGGGAGTGCTTCTCGAGGACGTTGAGCCTGGCGACCTTGTGGAGCAGCGGTACGTGGCGCCGGTCCGTCCGGCCAGATCGGCTCGTGGTGGCCATCTGTCGCCATACATCTACCGGTTCGCAGCGTCCGACAGGGCGTTCGGTTTGTCCGAGTACGTCCTGCTGTCTGAACCAGATGTCGCGCTCGAGATCGATGGCAATCTCGAAGGTGTGGAGCGCGAGGAGCGGATCGAAGGTGCCTTGCGAGTGGTCCGGTACTTCACGGATCAGGTGCCACCGATCCCGCCCGAGCCGTTCGCGCCGCCTGCGCAAGAGCTGCTGCCGTGGGTGACATACGGTTTCGGCGTCACCTGGCAGGATGTCGGGGACTCGATCCGCGACCGCGTGCTCGATGCCATGACCGGGAGCCCGGAGCTTTGGGCGTGGTCGGAGAGGGTGCTCGGTGGCGACGATCCGCCGATCGAGGCGTTGCAGCGGACGGTGATGTCGCTCCTCGAACGAGTTGACCGTGGTGAGGGGACCTTCACCTTCGGCCGGACAGCCGGCGAGAGCTTCTCGGAGGGGGAGGGGAACCGGTTGGCGATTGCGGCCGCAGCGCTCGACCGGTCGGGTTGGAAAGTGGACCTGGTGCTCACGAGGCCGATGGCGTTGGCCGGGTCGCACCTGGAGGTGCCGACGCTGGAGGCGTTCGGCCTGGCGGTGCTGCGGCTCGAGCGGGATGGCCAGGAGCTGTGGCTGGACGTGGAGGAGGAAGGCCAAGGGGTCAACCGTCTTCGCCCCCTGGTTCAGGGGAGCGATGGACTCCTGTTGCCGTTGTCAGAGCCAGGCGAGCCGGTGCGGCTGATCGATCGGCTGCCTGAGTTCGCGAACCCCGGCTTGCGTGAGCGGGTGCAGCTCGATGCGCGCGTTCAGTCTGATGGTGATGCCCTCTTCGAGTTCGAGATCCAGCTCAGCGGAGGGTCGGGCGAACGCCTCGCCGAGGCGTTGCGGACCGCACCGCTCGATCGGGTTTCCATGATCTACGAGCGCCTGGCAGGGAGCTTCTTCCCGGGCGTCGAGGAGGTGGACGGGCATCTGGACGACCGCGGAGAGTCACCGATCTTGCAGCTGACCGGTCGCGTTCCCGAAGCGTGTGAGGCCGATGGTGACGAGCTGACGTGTCGTCGCCTGGTGCTGCCCCAGGCGCTGGCGCCGCGGCTGGCAACGCTGCCCGAGCGGCAGTTTCCTTTGGTGCTCCAGCTGCCACTGCTGCGGACCTGGACGATGACACTGACGATGCCGTTCGACGTCGAGGTGGTGTCCGCATCGCGACGGTTCAGCTCGCAGTGGGGATCGGTCGACGAGGACCTCCGAGTGGAGTCGAACACGGTCCGTTCGACCCTCGATCTGGCGATTCCCGCGCAGGTGGTGTCGCCCCAGCGGTACCCGGAGTTCGCACGGTTCTGTCACGCGGTGGACGAGCTGATCTTGCGTCCACTGGCGATCCGGCCGGTGGCCTCGGGGAGCTGATATCCTTGTGCTCGGGTGGTACCGGGGGCTCGAGGTGCAGCGAGGGGGACGATGACGGAGGCAGTGCGGGCGACGGTGATAGCGGTCCATGGTGGGCTGGTGTCGGTGCATGTCAACGATGAGACAGTCGTGGTGCCAGTGCGTCGGCAGCTCGAGTGGCTCGGCGATCCCGAAGATGTCCGTCGGCCGGTGGTTGGTGATCGGGTGCGCCTGGCCGGCTCCGCCGACGAGCGGGTAGTGGAAGCCGTCGAGCCGAGGCGGACGCGATTGCTGAGAAGATCTCCGAAGACCGGGCAGGCACAGATACTCGTAGCGAACGTCGACCAGGCGTTGATCGTGATGGCGACGATGAAGCCGCCGCCGAAGCGAGGGCTACTGGATCGCTTCCTGGTCGCGTGTGTCCATGCTGACATCGAGCCCCGGATCATCTTCAACAAGGTGGATCACGGGCTCGGAGCGGTTGAGGAGTGGATCGATCTCTACCGGTCCCTTGGCTATCAGGCCCTGAAGGTATCGGCGAGGACGGGTCGCGGTCTGGGGGCGGTGAAGCGCCTGGTGCGTGATCGAGTGACCGTGTTCTGCGGGCCGTCTGGAGCCGGTAAGTCCTCGCTGTTGAACGCCATCGATCGGCGACTTCGCCTCAAGGTCGGCGGGCTATCGGAGGCCACTGGCAAGGGCCGACACACAACGTCGCAGGCGGAGCTGCTTCCCCTCTACGATGGCGGGTACGTGGTCGATACGCCCGGTCTGAAGGAGTTTGGCCTGTGGGGTCTGGCTCCCAGGGATGTGGCGGCGGCATTTCCGGAGCTCGAGCTGTACGACGATGGCTGCCGGTTCCCCAACTGCACCCATCTTCACGAGCCGGAGTGTGCGGTGCAGGAGGCGGTGGAGGCGGGAGCGATCGATCGGGAGCGCTACCGGACCTACGCGACGCTGGTTGCCGAGCAGCGCGCTACGGCGACGGGGGCTCCGGACAGCTGCTGACGTAGGAGATCGGTAGCAGGGCATAAAACGCCATCGCAGGTGCCAGCTGGATGAGTGGAAGCTGATCGTGCACGGTGTGCGAGTGGATCTCATCCGCCGGGCCGAAGCCGATGGTGGGTACGCCGAACATCCCGGCGGTGACGCAGCCCGTGGATGAGAAGCTGGATCGAATGATCCGGGGATCGCGATCCAGCACCAGGCGGGCAGTGTCGACGCCGGCCCGGACCAGCGGGCTCTCCGGCGCAGTGGACCACGCTGGGAAGAACTTCTCCATCGGGTACTGGGTGCCACGCCACGACGGCAGGTCGTAGCGGAGGACCTGAACCTCGGCACCAGCAGCGACCACAGCGGGAAGCTCCTTGAGCTGTGCCACGACCTTGTGGCACTCCTCGCCCACGGTGACACGTCGGTCGACGTGGATCGTGCACTCGTCCGGGATCGCAGTGAGGGAAGGAGACTGGCAGCGGACTCCGGTGACTGCCACCGATCCGCGACCCAGCACGGGGTGCTCGTGGGCGAGCCGCATATGCGAGACGGCATCGATCACGGGCGCCATGAGGACGACGGCGTTGGTACCTCGTTCCGGCTGTGAGCCGTGGGTGGAGACGCCGTAGCTGGTGATCTCGACCTCCAGGCGGCCACGTTGGGCGTGACATATGCCGAGGTGGGAGGGTGTTGCGATCACCACCGCTTCTGGGATCAATCCCTCCTGCTCAATCAGGTACTTCCACGACAGGCCAACGCAGTCTTCACCGAGCACGGTGGCGGTGATCCAGACGGTCAGATCGTCGGGGATCCCGATCTTCGCGAGCGCCGCGAGACCGTGGACCATCGCGCCGAGGCCACCTTTCTGGTCGGAAGCTCCTCGACCATAGAGCACGCCGCAGTCGATCTCTGCTGCGAACGGGTCGAACTTCCAGCGTGTCGGTGAGGTGATGCCCACCGTATCGACATGGGCGTCGAACGCGAGGACCCTGGGTCCGGAGCCGAGGCGTCCGAGCACATTCCCGAGGCCGTCGGTCTGGACATCCTCGAAGCCGAGCGAGATCAGCTCTCGCTCGACGCGCTCACAGGCGAACCGTTCTGCGCGGGACGGCGATGGAATCGACACGAGATCGCGGATGAAGTCGGTGCACGGGCCGACAGCGGCTTCGGCGAGTCGGCGGATCTCGCTCACGTGGGGGGCTGTGGACGTTGTGGCCATCCTGGCGGACTCCTCCGTAGACTCTGGGAATTTTTTCACAAAGTCTCGGAGAACTCAACTGCGGAGTCCATTATCGAGCAGCTGTCGCAACGAAAGGGATGGAGGTCCCGTCAGTGGGGTGTCATCCGAGGCGAGTCGCGGCGTGACGGGCTGCTCACTCGGTCTCGGTATCGGGCTGTGTGAGCTCTGGCATATCCGCCAGATAGAGGATCCGATGGCAGTGCTCGCAGGTAATGATCTCCTCCGCGCGCCGAACCCGCTGGTGCAGATGCGGACGGAGCGAAAAATGGCAGAACGAGCAGGATCCATCCACGACGGCCGAGACCGGCGATCCGTGCTTGCGCTCGAGCAGGCGGCGGAACCGGGCGCGGTGGGACGGGGCGAGCTTCTGCTCGAGCTCCTTCGCCTCATCGGACAGCTCGCGCACGCTGTGAGTGAGCTCGGCCTTCCGCTGCTCCCACTCGTCGACGACGCGTCGCCGCTCGGCCTCCTCTTCGGGGTGCACCTTGTGCAGCTCTTCAATCCGTGAGGTCAGCTCGCCGATCTCGCCGTCCAGCTCGTTGCGTCGGTTGTTGGCCTCTGTCTGGGCCTTCGAGGCGAACTCGATCTCGTTGATCACGGCTGTGAACTCGCGCTCGTTAGAAACCATCGCCTTTTGCTTCTGAAAGTGCTCCAGCTCGAGGCGCGTCTCCTCCTGACGGGTTCGCACCTTCTTGAGCTCGACGTCGAGCTCGCCGAGCCGCTCCTCGAGTGCTCCGATCTCCCCCTCCCGCTCCCGGCTTTCCTCTTCGAGCCGTGCGACGGCCTCGGGTGGCGTCTGGCACTCCTTGAGCATCTTGGCAAGGCGATCGTACATCGCCTGCAGGCGAACCATCAGAATCAGATCCTCTCGAGCCGTCTGCACGTAGGCCACCTTTCCGGTAAGCGACGAATGCGCCGCTCCCTGGTGGGCCCACCAGGATTCGAACCTGGGACCGACCGGTTATGAGCCGGCGGCTCTGACCGCTGAGCTATAGGCCCACCGAAGCGGCATGGTACAGCCTCGCGCGAGCAGCAGCAAGCACCGGGAGGCTCGAACGTCCGGCGGGGCGACTGTCAGGACGACATCTGCGCCGGGAGTGGAGGGCCGGGATCCGGCTGTCGGGGCCGGGACGGGGCCGTCGGAGGACTGCTTTGGTTGCGGCCCGCGGCCGGGCTATGAGCTGGAGTCGGTAAACGGTTTGAGCATGCGCGCTCGACCCGGATGTCGCAGCTTTCGCAGGGCCTTGGACTCGATCTGGCGGATCCGCTCACGGGTCACGTTGAACGTTCGCCCCACTTCTTCGAGCGTGTGCTCCGTGCCGTCGCCGATGCCGAAACGCAGCTTGAGCACCTGCTCCTCGCGGGGTGTCAACGACTTGAGAACCTTGTCCGTGTGGTCCTTCAAGCTCTGCATGATGACAGCGTCGATCGGCGACAACGAGTTCGTGTCCTCGATGAAGTCCCCGAGATGGGAGTCCTCTTCCTCTCCGATTGGCGTCTCCAGGGAGATCGGCTCCTGCGAGATCTTGAGGATCCGCCGGATCTTGGAGACGGGCATCTCCATCCGCTGCGCGATCTCCTCGACACTCGGCTCACGGCCGATCTCCTGAACCAGCATGCGTGTCGTTCGGGTGAGCTTGTTGATCGTCTCGATCATGTGGACCGGGATCCGGATGGTTCGCGCCTGATCGGCGATCGCCCGCGTGATCGCCTGCCGGATCCACCAGGTGGCGTAGGTCGAGAACTTGTAGCCTCTGCGGTACTCGAACTTGTCCACCGCCTTCATCAGACCGATGTTGCCCTCCTGAATGAGGTCGAGGAACTGCAAGCCGCGGTTGGTGTACTTCTTCGCAATCGACACCACCAACCGGAGGTTGGCCACGATCAGCTCGTGCTTGGCCTGATCGGTCATCCGCTCACCACGCCGGACCTCGGCGATCAGACCTTTCACTCTGTCGTACGGGATGATGTAGTGCTGCTCCAGCCGTTCGAGCTCCTGCTCGTAGCGGCTCATCCGGTCCGCGTAGAACTTCCGCCGCTCGACGTTGCGCTCCTGCTGGATCTTCTTCCGATCGTTGTTGATGGTTGTGACGGGGATCGCGAACTGGCGCTCGACCTCGCCGAGGAAGGTGAGCAGGCGGTTACGGGCGGTGGTGGTGAAGTCGATTCTGCGGACGAGCACCGCGATCTCGGCGGTGTTGGCCGCGATCTTGTCGGCAAGCTCCCGGTAGCGCTTGCCGCTGCTCTTGCACCTGCGGAGCCGCTTGCGCAGCTCGCGCGACTCGTCGTCGAGCGTGGTGATCTTGCCGAACAGATGGAGGCCGTCGCGAACGCGCTCCTCCGCCTTCTCGTCCAGCTCGATCGCCTCGCCCTGGAGGAGCTCACGCATGCCCCGGCGTTCGCGCCGCGCTTGCTCGTTGGCCCGCAGGAACAGTTCGACCAGGGCGGGCTCGCGCGACAGCGCGATGAACACCAGCGCTTCGCCGCCCTCGATCCGCATGGCGATCTCCACCTCGCCCTCGCGGTCCAGCAGCTTGACGGTGCCCATCTCCCGCAGGTACATCCGTACCGGGTCGTTGGTCTTCTCCAGCTGCGCAACCTGCTGCGCGAGGTTCTTGGCCTGCGCCACCGCGTCGGTCTTATCCTCGTCATCGGCGGACGCGTCGCCGGCGGCTGCGGCACGGGCGTCATTTTCACTGTCGACGACGTCGATCTCCAGCTCTCCGAGTCGCAGGTAGATGTCATCGAGCTCCTCGGCCACCGAGGTGACCTCCTCTGGTAGGGTCTCGAAGAGCTCATCGTACAGGACGAAGCCACGGTCTTTGCCAAGCTGAATGAGCTTTGTCAGCTCCGGATACTTCTCTTCCACAACGACGCTGGTAGCCTCCACGCGCAGCCTCCTCAAGGATTACCCGCGGGATGGGGTTTCGAAATACGAACGGTCAAGATGCATGGATCCGTGTGGGGCGCGATGGACCGGGAGGATCTCACGCGGCGTCACCGAACGCCCAAGGGAGAACATTTCACGAGGTGCGACTCTTCCCGAAAAGGAACGTCGCCTGACGTTTCGTTCACAAGCCTCCACCCACGTGGTGGGGCGCATCCCCCGGCGCCCGCCACATTCCAAGTCAATGTGGGTCGCTTTCAGGGTTTTGGCAACCCTTCATCTCGGTCTTCGGTTGCAGGAGCTGGTGGGTTCCGGCGCGGATCCGTGCTCGCTCGCGGGTGACCTCCTGCTTGGTTGCCAGCAACGAACGGACCTGATCATCGTCGCCGTTGCTCTCAGCGTGGTCGATCTGACGCTGCAAGGAGCGCAAGCGATCGGATGTCTGGCGGAGCAGCACGTCGCGGAGCAAGGGCTGCACGGATTCCTCGTTGAGCTGGGGTCCGTCGAAGTTCAACAGCTCCGATACCAGCTCGCGCAGCGGCTCTGGCTGGTCGCGGGTGAGCTCTGCGAGCAGCTCCGTGCCGTCCGGTTGCACATGCTCGCAGATTGCACGCACGGCTGCCACCAGCGTCCGCGCTCGGTCGTCGGTCAGCTGTGCTTCCTGAACGCCAGCCAGAAGCCGGGCGCGCGTCGCGGGCGAGCTTTCCAGGAGGAGCCGGGCGAGCTGTTGCTCTCCGGCCGGCAGGGGCCGCCGTCCTGCCGCGGCAGCGGTCCGGGCGGCTTCGGGCTCAGCAGGGCTGCGGGGTGTGCTCCCGCGGGCGGCTTCCTCGAGAACGTGGTACGGCAGATCGAGCCGCTGCGCGAGCTCGTCGAGCAGCTGCTGGCGGTGTACCGGGTTGCGCGCGACAGCAACCGTCTGAGCAAGTGTTGCGCCGATCGCCCGACGTGCTGCGCGTTCCTCTGGAGCGTCTGCGAGCAGGAAGTCGATCACCGACATGGCATTGCTCAGGTGCGCTTCGAACGCGTCGGCGCCCCCGGCGCGGATGACATCGTCCGGGTCCTCTCCCGGGGGGAGCACCATCACCTCCACGGAGGTGGCGCTGTCGCGGCGCTCCGAGGCCAGCAGAACCCGTGCGGCCGTCTCCGCCGCGCGGCGTCCCGCCGGATCCGCGTCGTAGCACAGCACCACCCGGCCGGCCCGCCGGAGCCTGGCGGCGTGCTGCTCGGTGAGGGCTGTCCCCAGGGTTGCGACTGCGTTGGTGATACCGGCTCGATGGAGCGAGAGGCAGTCGAAGTACCCTTCCACCACGATGGCGGTGTCCTCGGTGTCGATCTGTCGGCGAGCCTGGTCCAGCATGAACAGGGTCGAGCGCTTATGGAACAGTGCGCCTTCCGGGCTGTTCAGGTACTTCGGCTCCACTCCGGGCAGAGCGCGGCCGCCGAACGCGACCAGGCGGCCGTCCACTGACCGGATGGGGAAGGTCACGCGGCCTCGGAACCGGTCGTACGGACGTCCACCCCGCTCGGGTACGATCGCGAGCCCGGCCTCGACCAACGCTTCCGGTCGGTGTTGGCGTGCAAGACCCTCGAGCAACGAGCGCCAGCTGTCCGGAGCGTACCCGAACCCGAACCGGGCCCAGGTGTCCTGCGGGAACCCCCGCAGCACGAGCTGGTCCCGCACTTCGCCGGCATCGGTGGCGTGGAGCCTGGCGATGAACCACTTTTGAGCATCCTCCAGCACTGCCTGGATGCGTTCGGTTGCGTGCTGGCGTCGTCGGCCCTCCGCACTTCGCGGGAGCTCGACGCCGAACCTGCGGGCCAGATACTCCACGGCCTCGAGAAACTCCATCCGCTCCAGACGCATGACAAAGTCGATCACGTCGCCGGACGCGTGACACCCGAAGCAGTGGAACAGGCCGCGCTCGGCGTTGACCGAGAACGACGGGTCCGAGTCCTGGTGAAACGGACAGACCCCCACCCACCTGCGACCCTGTCGCTTGAGCTTGACGTGCTCGGAGACCACTGTCATGAGGTCGGCGGCCTCTCGCAGTCGAGCCATGACCTGGGGCGTGAGATCCAAGCGGCTGCTCATCTGCCGGCCTCCGCGTTCGCCAGATCGATCTCGGTGGCGCCGGAACCGCCGCGATGCTGCGGAGGATGACGGAAGCCGCTCACCGCTGGGTGGTTCCGGCAGGTGTCTCGCACCATGGCGCGCAGCGTTCCCGTGCCGTGACCGTGGACGATCCGTACGCTGGACAGCCCGGATGTCCAGGCGCGGTCCAGGTACCGCTCCAGCTCCTCGCGGGCGGATTGGGCATCCATGCCGATCAGCTTGAGCTCGCGTTGTGGACCTTCTGCTGCTGCCACTGACAGTGGCCGCATCGGCTGCTGGGCTGAGCCCTCACGCTCGAGATCCGTGAGCTCGAGCCAGATATGCTTGCCCCTGGTGGCGACGCGGGCACGTTGGCCGCGGATCTCCTCGACAACTCCGGTGCCGCCGAGGCCGCGCAGGCTGACGTTGTCGCCTGCGGAGAGCTCACGTGGCGGCGCAGTGGCTGGAGCCGCTCGCGTTCCGAGGTCCAGCGCCTCTTCGCGGAGCCGCTCGCGTGCGCGACGACCGAGATGACGGCGTTCCTGCTGGGCGGCATCAAGCTGCGCCAACGCTGCGTTCAGCTTCTTCTTGGCGACCGCCTTCAGACGAGAGCGC
The DNA here is from genome assembly GCA_964512045.1 of uncultured Thermoanaerobaculia bacterium. Classification (GTDB taxonomy): domain Bacteria; phylum Acidobacteriota; class Thermoanaerobaculia; order Thermoanaerobaculales; family Sulfomarinibacteraceae; genus CAZEJK01. The sequence continues at coordinate 27,089 of CAZEJK010000009.1, read as the reverse complement.
TCCGCATCGAGCTCCTCGTGCATTCGTTGTTGGGTGTGCTCGAGCTCCTTGCGAGCCTCGCGAAGCCGGTCACGATGACCGGCTATCTCGGTGCGTTCTGCGGCCAGCTCGGCGTGCTTCGCGACCAGCTCACCCTCCAGACTCTCGAGCCGCTCGAGCCACTGCTCGAGGCGCAAGTGATCGCCCGACAGCAGCTCCTCGGCGCGCCGGAGCACGGCGTGGTCGAGGCCGGTCGCGCGCGCGATCTCGAGGGCGTGGGAACGGCCCGGCCGGCCCATTCGGATCGCGTAGGTCGGGCGTGCCGAGGCGTCGTCGAACTCCATTGCGGCGTTGACCATTCCCTCGGCTGAGCCAGCAAACTGGGCAAGCGTCGCGAGATGGGTCGTGGCGACAGTGAGCCCCGCGCGTTCGGTCAGCGTCTCGAGCACGGCGGCCCCCAAAGCAGCGCCCTCCAGAGGATCGGTGGCGGTGCCCAGCTCGTCGATCAGGACCAGGGCACTGTCGTCGCAGCGGGCGAGGATCGTCGCCAGGGCCGTCATCGAGGCCGAGAACGTCGAGAGGTCGGACGCCACCGCCTGCTCATCACCGATCAAAGTCCAGAGCTGGCTCACTGCCGGGACCGTGCTGCCGTCGGCGACCGGCAACGGGATCCCATGGAAGGCCATCAGGACCATCACACCGAGGGTCTTGAGGACCACAGTCTTGCCGCCCGCGTTTGGACCGGAGATCAGCACAGTCCGGAGCCCCTCGCCGAGCTCGAAGTCCAGCGGAACGACGTCACTGTGGAGCCCGGCTGGCTCGTCGAAGAGCTGCCGACGGAGGCCCGCAGCTCGAGGATCGAGCGAGGGATGGCGCGCGTGCCGGAGCACGAGCCTGGTGTCGCCACCCGGTTGCACGACGCGGCCCTCGATGGTGCGACCGAAACGTGCCCGCGCCTGCCCTGCGTCGAGTGTGATCAGCTGGCCTGATGCGGTCCGCAAAGCCGGTATCAGGGTGGCCACCGCCGCTGCGATCTCGTTGAGGATTCTGGTCACCTCGGCCTCCGCTCGTGCCGAGGTCTCGATCAAAGCGTTGTTGGCCTCGACGGTCTCGAATGGCTCGAGGAACAGAGTGGCGCCGGTCGCGGAGGTGTCCAACACCAGGCCGGGCAGCTGTGAGCGAGCGGCGGTGCGAACCGGCAGACAGTACCGGCCGCGGCGAAGGGTGGGCGGAGCATCGGTCACCGCGCTGGCGTGGGCTCTGCGCACCGCCTCCAGCTGCGCCACCACCTCCTGACGCAGCCGCACCGAGCGCTGCCGCAGGCGCGCGAGCTCAGGGGTCGCATGGTCAGGAACCGTGCCGTCTGGGTCGAGCCTGCCAGTGACCCAGCGGACTGTGGCGCGGCAGTCTGGGAGGTTGGAGAAGAGCTCTCCGAGCTCGGGAACCCGCTGCAGTCTGGACCGCACTGTGTCGACCAGATCCGCGAGCCGCACGATATCGAGGAGGACCCGGGGATCGTTCTCGAGGGGTGCGGCCTCGTCGAGCCAGGGGAGTGCCTCGTCGAGGCCGGTGAACGACAGCGGCCCTTCGGCGTCCTCGATCAGGGCGTCAACCAGACGGGTGAGCTGACACGCAGCCTCTGCTTGGCTGAGCGAAGGGAGACCGTGTACCTCTCGGAGCTGGTTGGCCGCGGCTCGAGTCTGGGCGAGCGCCGCCACCATCTCGGCGATCCGATCAAACTCCAGCTCGGCCACCACCGACCGGACCGCGGTCCGAAGTCGCCGTGATGCCATCTTCCGCCCTCGTCCACGACCGTGGCGGTCGCCCGTTCGATCGCATCCGTTGCCGGTGCGTGTACGCAACGACTCGCCGGCAGCGGATGCCCGTCATGACCTCGGGCTGAACCCCGTACCGCACCGCGGCGCAGAGAGGTTCAGCCCGGCAGAGAACACGAAAACAGTGAACGACTGTCGCGGAAACCCGAGAGGCTCCGCGAAAGCTGTCTGACTATGCTGTACAGCTGGAAACGCACGTCTCGGCTGTCGACGACCCTACAGCAGGCCCGCTCGCCGTTGCTTCGCAAGCTTGCGCAGCATCTTCTTGCGCGCCTGGATAATCTGGCGCTTGCGCTTCTCGGATGGCTTTTCATAGTACCGTCGACGCTTGACTTCGGAAAGGATGCCCGCCTTCTCACACTTCCTCTTGAACCGTCGGAGCGCTTGCTCGAACGACTCGTTATCTCGGACTCTGACTCCTGTTGGCATCTGGCGTTCACCCCCTTCCGGCGCCGAGCTTCGTCTCGATACGAGACACAACGCAGTTGACGATGTTAGCAGTCGCGAACGGCATGGTCAACGGCCTGGAGATCCTCGGCAGTGGCGCCGGGGCTGTAGCTCACGGGTCCCTACGGCCTGACGACAAACACCCGCCGCGGCGGGTGTTTGCTCGTGGAACTCAGGTGCGCTGTGCCCGTTCAAGACGAACGCGCGATGACCTCGGGCTCGCTCAGGAGACCTTCGGCTTGACGGCGTCGAACTTGGTGCTGTAGACGTTCTTCTTCTTGTCGAAGTAGATGGCCGACACTCCGCCATCGCGCCGCTCGTACAGCCAGTACTCGACCCCGCGCTCCTCGTCGGTGCGCCGGTTGCGGAAGTACGGGACGCCTGCAATCTCCATGACCTCGGCCTGGCTCATTCCCTTGGAGATCTGGTCGAACCGTTCCTTGTTCAAGTACCGTATCTCGTCGTACCGCTGGATCCCCTCAGAGAGTGGCTCGTACACCGGTTGGTCGATGGCTTCGAAGTACCGCTTGGCGTTGCGCAGGACGTTGAGCGCCTCGTTGTAGTCGCCGGCGCGCTGGACGTGATCCTCCGCGGTGACGAGCGCTTCGGCGGCGTAGATCTCGAGTCCTTGGAGCGTGATCGGATTGTCCGGGTGCTCGTTGAGCGCGGTGGTCAGGAAGCCACTCAAGAGATCCTGGAGCCCTTCGTACTGCGCCTTCTCTTGCTCCTCCAGGGACGAGATCGTCTCCGGGAGCTCCTCGAGCTTGGCGGACTGCTCCTCGGTCAGCTCCCGTTCGTTCATGCCCTCGAGCTCCTTCAGCTCGGCCCTGGCGCCAGCGAGATCGCTGCGAGTCTTCTGGAGGGTCTGATAGGCAGTCTGAATCTGGGTGAACATGGTTGTCAGCTCGGCGGCGTTCTCCTCGTCTGCACCGTTGCCGGAGCAGCCCGCCATCGCGAGCAACGTAGCCACCAGAACGAAACAGCAAAACCACTTTCTGCTATGCATTCCAAGCTCCTCCCTCGTTGAGAACCGTACCAAAATCGACGCGATGAGACAATCTTCAAAGCGTCCGGCGACTGCGCGCCCGGTGTGTGCCGAGCAGGGCTTCCCGTTCATCAAGCGGGGTGAAGCGAGGGCAAGCGAGAGAGCGTCGACTGGTGTACGATATGTGATGAGAGTGTTATAACCGCAGTGTTCCGTGGGAGGCAGCTCAGATGGATGCATTTGATTCCATTCTCGAACAGCTTGAACAGGCCCAGAAGCGAGGACTGGACACTGTCTCGAACCGTCTGGCCTTCGTGATCGAGAGTCTCGAGGAGTTGGTCAAGGAGGCGCGTTCTTCGGTGCAGGAGGCGGTTCCGGAGGGCGGCGAGGAGCTGTTTCCGATCGATGAGGTGCGCGCCGCGGTTCGCGCAGCTCAGGATCGACATGCCGAGACGGTCGCTGCGAACGAGCGTCAGACCGCTCGAATCGCCGAGCTCGAGCAGGAGGCGCTCTCGCAGCAGCGCTCCGCCGTGCCGCAGGCCAAAGGCGCGGAGGGTCCGACTGCAGTTGGCGGTGTCGGCCTGGACCTGTTGCGCCGGCTGGACCGCGCCCGGAGCCAGTCCGAGCTTCTCAAGGAGCTGCTGCCGGTGCTCGGCGAGTACGGCGGCCGGGCCGTCGTGCTGGTGATCCGAGAAGGCAAGGTCAGCGCGTGGAGCGGTATTGGATTCAGCGATCCCGAGCGCCTGCGGCTGTGGAAGGCGGAGCCGAGCGCGTCGCCCGTGCTGCGCGCGTTGGCAGAGGAGGGTCGCGGCTCGCGGTTCGTTCCGGGCGACGACACGGTCTTTTCGATGTGGCTCTCGGGAGAGGACGAGAGCGTCGAGGCGCTCTTGGTTCCGGTCAGTCTGCGCGGCCGGGTTGTGGGGGGCTTTTATCTGGACCGAGTGGAGGGACGGCCGTGGGAGCCCGATGTGGCCCAGGAGCTGGTGGCCATTACGTGCTGGTTGATCGATACCCTCGCGTACAGGCCGTCGCCGCCGACTCCTCCCCTGGCTCCGCTGTACGACCACGTGGCCGAGGCCGTCCGCGAGGAGCCGGCCGCCGAGATTGCGCCGGAACCAGAGCCAGAGCCTGAGCCCGAACCAGAGCCAGAGCCGGAGGCAGAGCCCGAGCCCGAACCTGAGCCGGAGCCAGAGCCAGAGCCGGAGCCGGAGCAGCCGGCGGTGGTCGAGCCGATCCAGCCGCCTGCAGAGCCTGAGCCGGAGCCAGAGGAGCCGGAAGGGGCTGCTGAGGTCGAGGCCGATCAGGCCGCGCAGGACGAAGCGCGCCGTTTCGCTCGCCTGCTGGTCTCGGAGATCAAGCTGTACAACGAGGACGAGGTGGAGCGAGGCCGGTCGCACGGCGACCTGTACGAGCGGCTCAAGGAAGATATCGATCGGAGTCGTGAGATGTACGAGAAGCGGATCTCGGCCGAGGTCCGTGCCAGTCACGACTACTTCCACGACGAGCTCGTGCGGATTCTAGCGAACGGCGATCCAGAGCTGCTCGGGATGTGAGGTGTCGGGCTCGGATCGCGGCGGTTGCGGCCGCTGTGACGTGGAGCGCGATCGCGTGCTCCCCGCCGGTGTCCATACCTGAGCCGCGACGGCAGCAGCAGCGGCTCGAGCAGATCCGTGCGGGGCTGAAGGCGCGGACCACGTCACCGCGGACGGCAGCCGAGCAGCTTGCCGAGGCAGGGGCCGGCACGGTGCTGGAGAGGGTCCGTTTCCGGGCGTGGACGGATTGCCTCGAGGCGTCCGATGCCGGCGTCGAGGCGTGGCAGCGAGCGTTGGATGCCAATCCACCATCTCCACTTCGTTTGCGGCTGCTCGTCGGGCATGCCATGGCGCTGCATCACGATGGAGCCGCACATGCGGTGGATGCCATGGAGCGTGCTGCTGAGGCGGGTGCCGCAAAGGCCGATGAGCTCCTGGTCCGTCACTGGCCAGAGGAACCGGCTGGTCAGCGAGCGGCGCGGAGGATGGCGGTCGAGCGGCCGCAGCGGCTGCAGGCGGTCGACCCGTCGGCCGATCGGGCTGCACGGCAGCTTCTGACCAGCACTGAGAGGCTGCAGCGTGCCCGTTCCCTGATCGGTGGTGGTGCGGCGCGTCAGGCCGTACGCGAGCTGGAGGGGGCGAGGTTTGAAGGAGCCCTGGAGGTTGCCCGGCGGCGAGCCCTCGCCGATGCGTGGCTCGCGATGGACCAGCCGCAGGGGGCCCTGCGGACGCTGCCCGCACCGGCCGCCAGGGACGCGGCGGACCTACTGCTGTACGCACAGGCGCGGCGCAGGGTGGCCTGGCAACGGTACCCACGTTCCGGGACTGAGCGCGAGTTCGCAAGGGCCGCAGCGGCTGCCGAGCGTGCATTGACGGCTCAGACCGCCGAGCAGGGGCGCCGGGAGGCGTTGACGATCCTCGCCGAGGCCTCGGTGGAGATCGGCTCGTTAAAGCGGGCCTGGTGGGCGTGGCGACAGCTCGCAGCCCGAGAGGGCGACCCCGACCCATGGCTGGGACGGCGACTCGGGGTAGCTCTGGCACGTGCCGGCGATGCCCGTCGCACGTTCCAGCTATCGGTCGAGCTGCCGGAGCACCGGAGGTGTTTGCGGTACTGGAGCGCACGCGCCGAGCCCGACGGCACGCACACCTTCGCCAAGCTCGCGTCGGCCCCGATCGGCGACCTGTACAGTCGCTGGTCGCGGGCGGAGATCGATGATCAGACGAGGCGTATGCCGCTGCCAGCAGTCCCTGAGCCTCTGGTGGGCGAGCCACCTCGGGCGGTGCAGCTCCTGCTCGATTGGGGCGAGAGAGAGCTGGCGCTCGAGGAGTGGAGCTGGCAGCTGGACGTGCGCGGAGCACGGCCGGAACGTACCCTCGCGCTGGCCGACCTGCGCGGTGCGAGCGGGCGGCGGGTGGCTGCGATCCGGGCGTTGCGCCAGGGCTTTCCGGACCTCGGCACGGTGCGCCTCGATCGCGTTCCCGATAGCGTGCGCACGAGGTACCTGCCGCTGCCGTTCGTCGATGCGGTCGTGGCTGCAGCGCATCGCACTGGCTTGGAACCGTGGTTGGTGGCAGGTGTCGCTCGGCAGGAGAGCGCGTTCGTGCCGACCGCCGTGAGCGGTGCTGGCGCGGTTGGACTGATGCAGCTCATGGAGCCGACCGCCAGGCCCCTGGCGCGAGCTCTCGCCTGGCGGACGTTCGATCTGACCGACCCGAGCCAGAACCTTCGTCTCGGCGCCGCCGAGCTGGCCCGCCTGCTGACGCGGTACGATGGACAGCTGGAGCCGGCGTTGGCCGCGTACAACGCCGGTCCGAACCGAGTCGATCGCTGGTGGCGCCGAGCCGCGAGCGTCACCGAGTTCACCGAGGCGGTCCCGATTCGGGAGACGTACTCGTACATCCGCTCCGTGGTGTACCTTCAGGAGGCGTACCGGATCGTGTATGACGACCTGTGGAGGAGGATGGCGCCATGATCGAGCTTCGAGTCCGTACCGGTGAGCATCGCCAGCTAGTGGATGTGACGTCGGAGGTGGCCCGAGCGGTGTCCGACAGCGGCGTCCAGACAGGGCTGTGTCACGTGTACGTCCCGCACACCACGGCGGCCGTGGTCGTCAACGAGAGCGCAGACCCTGCTGTGCCGAGCGACCTGGCGCGAGCGTACGCAGCAACTGTTCCCGAGGTCCGATTCGAGCATGCCGAAGGGAACTCCGATGCCCACTTTCTGGCGACGGTGCTCGGCTGTCAGCTGATGATCCCGGTGGCCGACGGGAGGCTGCGGCTGGGGACATGGCAGGGCGTGTTCCTGGTCGAGCTGGACGGACCGCGGACTCGGAGCCTGTGGGTCACCGTCCTCGGCAGCTTCTCGCAGGGAGCAGCGTGACCGAGGAGCGTTGCGGACGGGGCTCGGGGGAGGCGGTATGAGCCGACGGGTCTGGTCGGTCTCCGAGCTGGTCGATGGCCTGAATGCGATGCTCCGGACGGAGTTCTCCGGTCTGTGGGTCGAGGGTGAGGTGACCAACGTGAGCAGATCGTCTCGCGGTCACCTCTACTGCTCCTTGAAGGATGACCGGGCGCGTATCGACTGCGTGATGTGGGCGCGTCGGGCCAGCCGGTTGCGGTTCGATCTGGAGGACGGGCTGGCCGTTCTGGCCCAGGGCGCGCTGACGGTATGGGGTCCGGGAGGCCGTCTGCAGATCGTCCTCGATGAGGTGGAGCCACGAGGCACGGGGGCGTTGCAGCTCGCCTTCGAGCAGCTGAAGTCGCGGCTGGCCGCCGAGGGCCTGTTCGCTGAGGAGCGGAAGCGTCCGCTGCCGGCTCTGCCGCAACGGGTGGGCCTCGTGACCTCGCCGACCGGCGCCGCGGTTCGCGACATGCTCAAGGTTCTGCTCCGAGTCGCGCATCTCAAGGTCGTCATTGCGCCGTGTCGCGTGCAGGGCGACGGCGCAGCGGAGGAGCTGGCGGATGGGGTTCGCAGGCTGGGGAGCTCCGGGCTCGTCGACGTGGTGATCGTCGGCAGGGGCGGGGGCAGTCTCGAGGACCTGTGGGCGTTCAACGAGGAGGTGCTCGCGCGGGCGATCGCTCAGTGCCCGGTGCCGGTGATCTCTGGCGTCGGCCATCAGGTGGACGTGTCCATCGCAGACTTCGTGGCCGATGTGGCGGCAACGACGCCGACCCAGGCGGCCGAGATCGTTGCAGCACGGTTGGAGGAGCAGCAGCGTCGGCTCGAGCAGGCCCAGCGGTCCGTGCAGCGTGACATGCTCCGCCACCTGGAGCTGGCCCGGGCGCGCCTGCGTGGCGCCGAAGGGTCCTCTGGTCTCGCCCGGCTTCCGCAACGGCTGCGTCTGCTCCGTTCGCGGTTGGATCGTGCCAGCCAGCTCGCTCCGGCGGTGCGGCGTCTCGTCGCCCGTGGGCACGAGCGACTCGCTGCAGCCGAGAGCGTGCTCCAGCAGACACCGCGCCGCGTGCGCGCCGGAGGGCACCGCCGCCTCGTCACAGCTGCACACGCGCAGCTGCGCCAGCTCATGCGCGCCCGGCTCCAGCGCCTTGACAGCCTGCTCAAGGCCCGAGAACGGGAGCTCGAGCATCTGAACCCACGCGGCGTTCTCCAGCGTGGCTACTCGATGACCACAGTAGCGGGGACCACGAGCCCGATCCGGGATGCCGCCGAGCTGAGGTCCGGCGCGGTTCTGGAGACCACGTTCGCCCGCGGCCAGGTTCGGTCTGTGGTCGGAGGGGTGGGGGCCGTCGCAGCCGGGCGCGGCACGCGGAAGACGGAACCAGCCCAGCCGGGTCTGTTCGCCGACGACGGCGAGAAGTGAGGTGACGATGGAGGAGAAAAGCGCAGAGGAACGGTTTGAGGACCAGCTGGAGGGACTCGAGGAGGTGGTGCGGCGACTCGAGGATGAGTCGGTGGGTCTCGAGGAAGCGCTCGATCTGTTCGAGCGCGGCATGGAGCTGGCACGACGCTGCCGGGGTCGCCTGGAGGCCGTCGAGCAACGGGTCGAGCGACTGCTGAGCCGGGCCGATGCGGATGGCGAGTCCGAGCAGACGGTCCCGGAGGAGATCGAGCTCACGTGAGCGTCGCCACGATCGAGCAGCTTCTCGAGCGGGAACGTCGGGCCATCGAGGCCGGGCTGGAGCGGATCCTACCGTCGGCGTCTGAGTGGCCGCAGAGGCTGCATCGTGCGATGCGGTATGCGGTGCTCGGTGGAGGGAAGCGGCTTCGGCCAGTGCTGGCTCGCGTGGCGTGCCGGGTGGCCGGCGGCGATCCGGACACCGTCAATGATGCTGTCTGCGCGCTGGAGCTCGTTCATACCTACTCGCTGGTTCACGACGATCTTCCGGCGATGGACGATGACGCCATGCGACGCGGTCGCGCTACGGTGCACGTCGCCTTTGACGAGGCCACCGCCATTCTCGTCGGCGACGCCCTGCTCACGGAGGGTTTGCTGGTGCTCGCGCGGCTACCGGGCGGCGAGGCGTGGGCCGTCCGGCGCCAGCAGGCCGTGGCGGTGGTCGCGCGGGCGCTGTCCACGCGCGGGATGGTGGGTGGCCAGATGGACGACCTGGAGGCCACCGGTCAGGTTGCTGGCGAGACTGTGTCGGCCTCCCGGCGACTCGACCGGATTCACCGGCACAAGACTGGAAGCTTGCTCGGTGCTGCGGTGGAGCTCGGCGCACTGCTTGCTGGCGCCGATCACCACCAGCGAGCGAGCTGCCGCCACTTCGGCGAGAGCCTCGGTCTGGCATTCCAGGTCGCCGACGATATCCTCGATACCACGGCGTCGGCGGAGGATCTGGGCAAGTCGCCGGGCAAGGATGAGGCGGCCGGCAAGCTGACCTACGTTACGCTGTATGGCCTCGATGCAGCGCGGGAGCGGATGCGCACGTTGGAGTCCGAGCTGGTGGAGCTGGCGGCGGAGCTGGAAGGGCCGGACGGGGATCTCGCGCGTCTCGCCCGGTACGCGACCCGTCGCCGACGGTAGGGGCGGAACGCCCCGATGACAGCTTATGTCCGGGCGACGTCCTTGCCGGGAGCCGATACCCGGGATCCGGCAACCGGCTGCCGGGTCCGGGACCGATGACCGGGGCCGTACACCGGGTCCGGGAGGCCATCGTTCTCCGACGGGATCTCTCCGCTCGCCAGGTGCTCAGCGGCTGCAACGAGGTCGTGTGATGCCGGCACGGAGATGGCCCACGAAAGCTCGGTCGAGATGACGTGGTGAGCCGGTATGCGGGGGGACTCTGGACCTTCGCTCATGAGCCGCCCACCGCGGCCAACGCCGGGCTGCGGCGTCGTTGCTCCTGCGACTGAGACTGGGCGCGCGGGGCATTGAGACGCGGGGCCTAGTAGAGCCCGTTGCTCTGGAAGAGTGGTAAGCATGCGAGGTCGCCGGCATCGGCGGCGCCAGAGCAGTCGACGTCCGCGAAGCCTGCGACGGTCGCTCCGGTGAACAGGTGATCGAGGAGCGCAGAGGTGTCGGCGTGGTCGCAGCTGGCGTTGCCATCGACGTCGCCGGACATGGCGCCGGACGGCGTGACGAGCGCCACCGTGGTGTTGGCGTCGCGGTTGGCGTACTCGTCGACGGCCCGCACCGCCACTGCGTAGGGCTGGCCGGGGGTCACGCCGAGCACATCGACCTCGGTTGCAGCGACGCCGAGGAACGTCGGCGCCTGCAGGAAGTCGACAGTCGTGCCGTGCTGGATCCACACGTCGTAGCGGATCTCCTGCGCGCACGTCGAGGTGGCTTCGGCCCAGTCGATGGTGAACCCGCTGACAGCGCAGCTGTCCATGTCGTCAGCCGAGCGCAAACCGGACTCAGCAGTCCAAGTCGGCGGATCGGAGCAGATAACGCATGGGGCGGGGCCTTCGATCACCACATCGTCGATGTTCCAACCCTTGTACCTCAGATAGCTGTCGCTTGTCCCCATCCGCCAGCGGATCGCCAGAGAGTCTGCGGGCAGGAACGCGTCGAGCGACTCGTGCTGCTCCGTCCATTGCGTCTCGTCGAGCAGCGAGTCCGGGTTCTGCCACAGGGCCTGCCAGCTGCCACCATCCACCGAGACCTCGATGCCGGCGCGATCGTAGATGGACCGCTCGACGCCCAGCTGGCGCCAGAACGTCAGCCGCAACGTGTCCAGTCCGGTCACATCGACTGGTGGGGCCGTGAGATACTCCTCGTCCATGTTGTTCGGATAGTCGCCATCGTAGGTTACCGTGTGGTTGTAGCCATAGAACGTGGTTCCAGTGTGCCCGGCGCGCGGATCATTGGCGCCGGCCGGTGTCCCGAACGACCAGTCGCCGGTCATCGTCCAGCCCGGATCGCTGTCCATGTTCTCCGACAGCAGCGCCTGCCAGCCGACGGTGTCGGCAATGTAGTACGAGCCGGCGTTGGTGTCGGTGGAGCTGTTGCCGTGCTCGTCGACCGACTCCACGTCGAGCCAGTGCCGAGTGCAGGAGTCGAGGGCGCCGATCGTCAGCTGATGGCTGGTGACAAGATCGTCGTTGCTCGTCGGGACGGACGGAGGTCGGACGGTACCGCAGCGGACGACGGTGGTGGCCGGCTCGTCGGTGGTGAAGGTGACGGTCACCGACTCGTGGTCGGTGGTGGTGGTCACTGCCGAAATCTGAGGCCCCGCACAGTCGAGCACGGCGGTGGCCGTACGCTCGATGCCGGTGCCGCCGGCGCCATCGTCGGCGTCAATGTAGGTGGCAGTCAGCGTCTCGGAGTCGCTGACGGGGAATGCGGCAGCAAGGTCGAGCGACCCGGCGAACCGGTTGGCTTCGGCTGTCAGCTCAGTGAGGATCACATCGCTGCTGCCGCCGGGGCCCGACACGCTGACCGTGACTGTGTCGATGGTGCCGGTGCTGGCGCCGGGGATGTTCGCGTCCGCGACGGTCAGACCGATGACCTGGCTGCAGCCGTAGGTGTCGGCGTCGAGCCGGATCTGGCCTTCGGCGCCGGGTGCGAGCGCGTACGCGGTCGGCACCAGGTTGTAGCCGTGGATGTGGCAATGCGTGGGCATGCCGCTGAGGGTCGCGTCGACCACGCCGCTGGTGTTCGTCAGAGCGGAGCCGACGACGACCGGCTCGCCGTTGTGCTCGGAGTAGAACGACACGATGGCGCCGCCGGCGAGCGCGAGTGGCGCCCCGTCGACGGCAACGGTGAGCGTGGCCGATGTCGGTGTCACGACTGCATCCAGCGGCTCCTCGGGGATCCGCGGCGCCTCGGACCGCGGCCACAGCAGGCAGCTGCCGAACAGGTGCGACTGCTCCATGAACATGGTGCCCTCGGAGCTGTCGGAGTCGCCATTGAGGCCGAAGCAGTTGGCCTTGCCCGTCAGGTGCTGGGCACCGGTGGTGAACGCCGTTTCCAGGCGCAGCGCGTCGATGACGCCGCGCTGCGCGTCGCACGGCGGGACCCACCGCTCGTTGGTGGTCGCGCCCTCGAACAGGACAGCGCCGCCGCCGGCCTTGCGCAGCCACGACTCGGCGAAGCACTCGTCCCGGTCGGGGAAGGCGCCGTTGACGCATGCCACCGACCAGATGACCGGCAGCATGCCGGCGTTGGTGAGGTTGTGCACGTTCCCGACGGAGAAGCCCGACGTGCTCCAGGAGCTGGGGCTACCGTGGCCAATGTACAGGCCGAGGCCACGACCCTCTTCGACCGATGCCGCGACATCGGCGGGTGAGGGGAAGTGGTACAGCTCGTCGAACTCGGTGTAGTGGTAGGCGGGAGCGAGCAGATCGTCCTTGAGCAGGTCCATGCGTTCCCAGTCCGTCATCGATGGACTTCCGCCGGAATCGTTGCCTGCTACCCCGAACGCGACCGAGTACCACGCGGCCGCTGATCCGGTGTCCGGGTAGCGCTCGTAGCCGATGATCTTGTCGACCTGCACGGTGACCTGGCCCGGGGTGCTGGCCGAGATCCGCGAGATGGCGGCGTCGGGCCAGTTGTCGTCGCCCTCGAGCTTGGTGTAGCACGGGTCGCACGGGGCGTTCTCGTAGACGCCACGCAGGAACGGTATCTCGGCGGCATCGCCGACCAGGATGATCCACGCGAGGCCCTCGGGGGCGTCGTACAGCGACTGGATATAGGCGGCGATCTCGTCGGCGGTGGGGCTCGAGCCCGCATGGGGTACCGCGGACAGAACCGTCAGCAGCGTCGGGTAGCCCACCAGCTCGTGCCAGTCGGCCAGAGGCTCGGCGGCACTGACGAGGTCGTCGTGCGCTAGGATGAGCAGGCGACCCGGCTCGAGTGCGTCGCGCGTGGGTTGGTAGTTCAGGGCGCGGGTGCGTGCCACCTGCTCAAACAGGGCGTTGGGCTTCGGCGTGGGGTTTCGGTGGGGGTTTGTGCGGTCGGTCTTCGAGTGAATCGTAGCGGTGACGGAGGTCAGCACGGTCAAGGTGTTGTCCGCCGGGTTCCACTGTGCAGCCGGGACCCGCAGCGACTGCAGTCGGAGGGGGCCGGCGATGGCCGGCTTGGCCAGCTCCCATTCAGTGCTCGGGTACGGTTTGTGCCCGTTGTACACCGCCTCATTGAAGGTCCAGGGAACCGACTCCGGATCGATGCTGCGATCGAAGTGGCCCTTCGACGGCGCCGGCCCTGCGTACCCCATCGCAGTCAGGTCGAAGACCTCCGTGGTGTAGTGGAGGTCGACGACCTCGAACGAGCGGTCTGGCTCGAGCAGCAGCTGGCTGGCGAAGAACGGCAGCGCGGGCAGCCCTCGATCCATCGCGAGACGCGCTCGTGGTACCCGTACGATCGCCCAGGTTTGCCCGTCAATGACGATCGGCTCGAGACGTGCTGCGCCAACGCGCAGCGTTACGGCCTCCGAACCGTCTCGAGCTTGCTCCCACTCGAGGCCGGTCGGACCGCCGGGGAGGGAGAGCTGCTGGGCGCCGAGCCCGGCTGCGACAAGCAGCACGATCACGAGCGCGATGCAACGAACTACGGAACGAAGGTTGCTGGCCATGCGGCGACTCCTGTGGATCTCAGCTACGCTGCATCTCCGGGCTTCGTTGTCGCTTTCGGAGAGAGCCGCAGCGTTGGCTAGGTACCATATCGCATCTCGTGGCAGGCTGCACACGGTGAGGCGGGATCTCGACGGCGCGGCCTGTGCCGGGTACGATGACGGATCATGCAGAGCAGTGGTGGTCCCCTGAAGCTCCCCCACGATCCCGAGGCCGAGCGGGCCGTGCTCGGTGCGGTGATCTCCGACCCGGCGGCGTTGCTGCGGGTGGTCGACAAGCTGCGAGGTGAGGAGTTCTATCTCGGCAGTCACCAGTCCATCTTTGCTGCCTGTGTCGCGCTCCACGAGTCTTCGCGGGCGGCCGATCTGCTGACGTTGACCGATGCGCTGCGCGAGCAGGAACGTCTGACGCAGGTGGGTGGGGCCAGCTACCTTGCCTCGCTGGTGGATGCCGTTCCTGATGTGGCCAACGTCGAGCACTACGCCTCGATCGTGCATGACAAGGCGGTGAAGCGGCGGCTGATCCGCGCTGCCCAGCAGACCCTCGAGGTGTGCAGCCAGGACCAGGGCGGAGCCCAGGCGGCAGTCGAGGCGGCGCAGCGGGAGGTGCTGCGGATCGCCGAGGACACTCTCGAAGGCGGTCTGATACCGCTCCGCGAGCTCGTTCCCGGCCAGATCGAAGCGATCGAGAGGTCGCGCGCAAACCGTTCCGGCCTCACCGGCCTCGACACAGGTGTGGTTCAGCTCAACAGCATGACGTCGGGGTTTCAGGACTCGGATCTCATCATTCTCGCGGCGCGTCCGTCGATGGGCAAGACCTCTCTGGGACTGAACATCGCTGCACATGCGGCCCTGCGAGGGAGCAAGAAGGTCGCGGTGTTCTCTCTGGAGATGTCGTCGGATCAGCTCGTGCGCCGGCTTCTCGCCTCGGAGGCGCGGGTGGATCAGAAGCGGCTCAGCTCGGGGTACCTGCACTCCTCCGAGTGGTCGCCGCTCACGGAGGCCGCGCAGCGGGTGAGCTCGGCGCCGGTGTGGATCGACGATACACCCGGGGCGACGGTGCTCGAGCTCTCGGCGAAAGCACGCCGCCTGCAGCAGGAGCACGGGCTCGACTTCGTGGTTGTGGATTACCTCCAGCTGATGTCCGGAGGCGGCTCGTTCAACAGCCGCAACGAGGAGGTGTCCTCGATCTCCCGAGGTCTGAAGGGCATGGCCAAGGAGCTCAACATCCCCGTGCTGGTGCTCTCGCAGCTCTCACGCCAGCCGGATCGTCGCGGCGGGGACCACCGGCCGCAGCTTTCGGACCTGCGTGAGTCGGGCTCCATTGAGCAGGATGCGGACATCGTGCTGTTCATCCTCAGGCCGTCCGTTTACGATCCGAACGTGGAGGACAAGCGCATGTCGTTTCTCATCGTCGCGAAGCAGCGTAACGGACCCACCGGCGAGATCCCGCTTGTCTTTCAGCACGAGTACACTCGTTTCGAGAATGTGGACCAGACACATGCCGAGCCGTTCTGAAGCACGGCCGCAACCGGGAAGGGGCGCGCGATGACGTTCGTGGCGCGGAGGTTGGAGGCGATCGGCGCTCCGTTCTTGCACGTGCTCGAGGAGCTTGGGAGGTTCTTTTACATCTTCGCGCAGACGATGCTCTGGACGTTTCGACGGCCATTCGACGTTCGGCAGTGGTTGCGCCAGATGGTTCGGGTCGGGTACGACTCGGTGCCTGTGGTCTTTCTCACCACGATGTTCACCGGGATGGTACTGGCACTGCAAACGTACCGGAGCTTCGAGCGTTTCCATGCAGAGGGCTTCGTCGCCTCGGTGGTGGCCCTGTCGCTCACCCGGGAGCTGGCGCCGGTTCTCACCGGCCTGATGGTGGCAGGGAGAGTCGGCTCGGCGATGGCCTCCGAGCTGGGGTCCATGCGGGTGACCGAGCAGATCGACGCCCTGTACGCGATGGCCACCGAGCCGATCCACTATCTGGTGGTTCCGCGCGTGGGGGCGTGCTTGCTGATGCTTCCGTTTCTGACCCTGATCGGGGATGCCGTCGGGATCCTGGGGGGCTGGGCGATTGCAGTCGGCCTGTTCGATGCCAACTCGTACCTGTACTGGGAGCGGACGTTCCAGTTCCTCGAGGTCAACGATGTGACGTCGGGGCTCATCAAGGCGGCGTTCTTCGGCGTGCTCCTGTCGGTGACGGGCTGCGCGAAAGGCTTTTACACCACGGGCGGAGCGGAAGGTGTTGGGCGAGCCACCACATCGGCGGTGGTCACGGCGTCGCTGTACATCCTGCTCTCCGACTTCTTCCTGACCAAGATCCTGTTCTGAGAGGAGCGACAGCGTGAGGAGCCTGGAACAAGCTGCACCGACGTCAGACGGATCCCCAGGGGAGACGAAGATCGCGGTGATTGACCTCCACAAGTGGTTTGGCAGCAAGGAGGTGCTGCGCGGGATCGAGCTCGAGATCCGGACCGGCGAGTCGTTCGTCCTGGTCGGCGGCTCGGGCGCCGGGAAGTCTGTCTTCATCAAGCACCTGATCGGGTTGCTCCAGCCCGACGACGGTCACGTGGTGGTGGATGGCGTCGATCTGAACCTGGCCGATCCATCCGCTGCTCTGCAGATCCGCAAGCGGTGTGGGATGAGCTTTCAGGAGGGCGCTCTGTTCGACTCCATGACGGTGTTCGAGAACATCGCGTTTCCTTTGAAGCGGCACACCTCCATGAGCTCGCGGGAGATTCGGACCAGGGTAGAGGAGTGCCTCGCCATGGTCCACCTCGAAGGGGTCGAGGGGAAGGCGCCCGCAGAGCTTTCCGGCGGGATGCGTCGGCGTGTGGGGTTCGCGAGGGCGATCGCCCTTCAGCCGGAGATCCTCCTCTTCGACGAGCCAACCACCGGTCTCGATCCGATATCGACCGCGGCCATCGCCAAGCTGATCAATCAGATGCGCTCTCAGCTCACGGTCACGACCGTGACCATTACCCACGACATGAAGCTCGCCTTCGGGATCGCCGACAGGGTTGCCATGCTCCGCAGGGGGCAGATCACGGCGATCGGGACCCCCGAGGTGTTCCGCCAGCACGAAGATCCCTACGTGCAGGCGTTCCTACGGGGTGAGCCCCTCTCTGAAGAGGAGGTTGCCCAGTGACTCCAGCGGCCAAGATCGGTCTGTTCATACTGATAGGTTTCATTATTCTCGGCGTGTTTATCCTCAAGATCGAGGACATACCGCTGACCGAGCGCGGCGAGCGGTTGCGCGTGGAGGCGCGGATCCCGTCGGCAGCCGGGGTCGACCGCCAGGCGGCGGTGCGCATCGCCGGGGTTCGCGTGGGCAAGGTGGAGGAGGTTCGCCTCGATGGGAGCTCGGCCGTGCTCGTCCTGTCTCTGGATCCTGACGTACGACTGCACGAGGGGGCGAGTGTGGTCGTGACCAGCATGGGGATGCTCGGCGACAAGTACGTGGAGGTGACGCCGGGCGACCCCTCGCAGCCGGAGCTGAGCTCCGGAGCGGTGATCGAAGGCGACTCTCGCCCGTCGTTCGACGATGTCCTGGAGGTGGCCGACTCGATTGGCAGGGACGTCAAGGAGGTCACCACCGCGCTGCGGACCTCGATCGGCGGCGAGCACGGAGCGGACCGGATCGATGAGATCGTGGACAACATGGAGCAGCTCACCGCGTCGTTGCGCGCGATGATCGAGGCGAACCAGGGCAACGTGAACACGACGATCACCAACTTCCGGGAGTTCTCGCAGACGTTGCGCGACGAGCTGCCGGCGATCGCGGACAAGATGAACCGGCTGGCCGACAACCTGGACGCCGTGGTGGCGGAGAATCGGGACGAGCTCAAGGGATCGCTGGCCAACATCCGTGAGCTCTCCGACCGTCTGAAGACCTCCGCCGACAACCTCAACACGATCACCGGCAAGGTGGCGTCGGGTGAGGGGACGATCGGCAAGCTGGTGCACGACGAGACGACCGTCGACAACTTCAACGAGACGCTGGACTCGATCGAGGGCGGCGTGGCCAGCCTCCAGAACACCATTGGACGCTTCGAACGGTTCCGGCTCGATATGACGATGCAGGCCGCCGCGCTGCCGGGGCTGGAGGACGGCGATGGGCGCAGCCAGTTCGGTTTCGATCTGTGGACCACGGACAACCGGTTCTACCGAGTCGGCGCCGTCGATACACCGTTCGGCCAGACCGACGAGGAGACGGTGCGGACCACGACGGTCTTTCCCGATGGCTCGACGGAGACGACCGTCACCGAGAAGATCACCACCGAGGACGCCCTCGGGTTCAACGCTCAGGTGGGTTTCCTGATCCGACCGACCACCACCGTTCGCCTCGGGTTGATCGAGTCGGCCGGCGGTTTCGGTGTCGACTACGATATGGATATCGGGACAGCGCTACCGCTGCGGCTGACGTTCGAGGCGTACGACTTCGACCGTGCGTTGGATCGCGATCCGCATCTCCGGCTGACCGGTCGGTACCACCTCACCCCGCACCTGTTCGTGATCGCGGGCTGGGACGATCCCCTGGAGAGTGACCGTTCGTCGGTCCTCTTCGGTGGCGGCGTCACATGGACTGACGACGACGTCAAGTACCTTCTCGGCCTGGCCGGAAGCGCCATCAACTAGGCGCGGGGGAGGGTGCGTGGCGAAGGGGCGCGACGCCGCGGTGTTCTTCTGCACCCAGTGCGGCCACGAGGCCGCCAAGTGGCTCGGTCAGTGCCCGGGATGCGGGGCGTGGAACGCCTTCGCCGAGGCTCCGAAGGTACCGACGGCCCGCCAGAGAGCAGGAGCCAGGTCCTCCGCGCCCCTGGCCTCGGCGCTGCCGATCGCCGAGGCTGCCGCGGTGGAGATCCCTCGACGGAACGTTGGCGTCGAGGGCATCGATCGTGTCCTTGGCGGTGGGCTGGTTCCAGGCTCGCTCTTGCTGCTCGCCGGTGAGCCCGGCGTGGGCAAGTCGACGTTGCTGCTACAGGTTGTCGCTGCGGTGGCTGCCAGCGGCAGCGAGGTGCTGTACGTCACTGCCGAGGAGTCGGCAGCGCAGGTGGCGATGCGCGCCCGGCGCCTCGGGATCGACTCCGAGAAGGTGCTGCTGCTGGCCGACAGCGCCTGTGAGGCGGCGCTGGCGGAGCTCGACAGGCGCAAGGTCGAGCTCCTGGTGGTGGACTCGGTGCAGACCATGACCACGTCGACCGCAGACTCCGCGGCAGGTTCGGTGAGCCAGGTTCGGGCCGTGGCGGCACACTTCCAGGATGTCGCCAAGCGGGCCGGCGTGCCGGTGGTGCTGGTTGGCCACGTGACCAAGGAGGGCAGCATCGCCGGACCGAAGGTGCTGGAGCATCTGGTGGACGTGGTGCTCTCCCTGGAGGGAGAGAGCGGCCACGATCTGCGCGTTCTGCGGGCCTCCAAGAACCGCTTCGGCACGGTGGCCGAGCTGGCGCTGTTTGCCATGGGGGACGCCGGCATGGAGCCGGTGCGCAACCCATCAGCCTGGCTTCTGGAGGACCGCCAGCCAGGTGCGCCAGGGTCGGCGGTCGGTGTCGCGGTTGAGGGAACCGCGCCGCTGCTGGTGGAGGTGCAGGCGTTGACGGTTGCGACCTCCCTGGGCACGCCGCGCCGGGTCGGTCTGGGTTTTGACAGTGCTCGGCTGTCCCTCTTGCTCGCGGTGCTCGAGCGTCGCGGAGGTGTTCAGCTCGCTGCGCGCGATGTGTACGTCAACATCGTCGGCGGGCTGAGCGTGCGCGAGCCGGGGCTCGACCTGGCGGTGGCGGCTGCGTTGGTGTCGTCGGTGTCCGACAGGCCGCTTCCGGATCGTCTCGCAGTGTTCGGCGAGATCGGCCTCCTCGGCGAGGTGCGGGGTGTCTCGCGGACGCCGGAGCGCGTTCGCGAGGCGGCTGCGCTCGGCTTCGATCGGGTGGCGATGCCGGTTCGCAGTGCCGCGAGCGATCTTCCGTTGCCGACCGTGCCAATTTCCAACGTGGCCGACCTGGTCGCTGCTCTGGCGGGAGGCGAGCTCGATCGGTGACCTCAGCGCTGCGCTGTGAGCGGCAGGTTCTCGGAATCAACGCAAAGGCGCCAAGACGCTGTGCCGCTGAGCAGGCTGCCGGGATCGGGTTCCGGGGCTGCTCCGAAGCGTTGTCGCGTCTGCGAGGCTGATGGGGTGGGTGTGGGAGCGATCAGCCGGGGCTGCGGTGGGGCGCAGCCAGGTAGCAGGCCGCGTAATCAGGCCGCTCGCGGAGAACGGCGAGCGGGATCGTTTCACCGGTGGTGTTGCGGCGGAGGCTGTCGTACAGGGTGGCGAGCTCCTCGCGGTTGCGGAACAGCCATGTCTCGAGCGGCTCTCCATCCTCCAAGTGAGGCGTGGTGATCGGCGCGCGGATCGCATTTTCGAGCAGGTCGCCGTCCGGGCGATGCATGCCGAAGATCCAGCTGGTCGTTGCATTGTGGCGGTCGGTCGAGGTGACCACAACCAGGTTCGGATCGACCTCGACCTCCGCGGGTTCCTCCGCCGGACCCGTCTCGTGGTCTCCGCCAAGGGCGAGACTGCGGAGAATCTCGAGAAGCGACTCGTGCGGAGGTCGGGGGCGTTCCTGCTCCGGAGGTCCGTCCGGCCAGCGTACGATCTCGATGACCTCCATCTGCGATAGGCCCTTCAATCGTGCGGTGCCCATGATGCGCAGGCCGAACCAATCCTGGCTGGGTCGCGATCGGTCAAGTGGAATGGCAGCCCATAGCAGCGAGTCGTCCTCGACGATGCGGCTGGGCCTGAGATCGGTCTCGCTGGCGAGCTGCTCGAGAAACGCCACCGTCGCCACCATGCCCTCGTTGACCAGCTCGCCGTGGTCATCCAGGGATGCGGCGAAGCGGTGGGTTCGGCTGGAGCTGTCCGAGGTTCGTGCAGTGATCAGGGGCCGGAGAAAGTCGTCGACCGTTCTCGGTGCGTAGCCCGAGTGCACCAGAAGCTCGGCGATCTCATCGATCTCGCGGATGCTCTTGCCCGTTGTCAGACGTGCCAGCTCGACAATGCCATGCCCGAAGAACTCGAATCTCGGCCCGCTCTCACCGCCGGTGAAGATCGGTAAGATCCTGTAGCTGGAGGCGTTCATCGCGATGCGGAGACCTCGGTCGAACGGGAAGCCGGCGGCGCATAGCTCCTCGTAGGCGGACTGGATCTGGCACGCCGCAGCGAGGATCCGCTCGGCGCGGCGGGACGAGTAGAACGCGCCGTCGCCGAGGAACTTCTCGAACGTCAGCCGTTGCTCTTGGCGGATGTGTTCCAACCGGCGTTGGAACACGTACATCATTCGCAGTGCCTGCTCCTCTGCCCGTTGTCCCTTCTTGCGGACCTCGGACAGGATCTCTGTGAAGCTCGTCAGGTCATAGACCAGGCCGCAGCGGCGTACCGCCGACGAGACGACTCCGGGTCGCGCAAAGTCGAGAGGACGGGTCGAGGGGCCGATGACCGTGTCGTGAAACGCGCCGTAGTCGATGCGCAGGCGTGCTCCGTCGCTGCGGACACCAATCACCCTGCGGCGCAGTGCGGTGATCAGCTCGAACCGCTTCAGGGAGGTGCCGATCCTGCGGAGCAGCATCTCCTCGGCTGTCCCGACTCCGGTGCTTTCGGCCGCGCCGAGCTGGTCCAGGGTCAGCCACAGGCTTGGCCGCAGAACGGCGTCAGCCGGGCTCAGATCCGCCACCTCTGGGCACGCTGAGCGCGTCAGGCGGGCCAGGTCTGCGGAGTGCGTGAGGATGCGGTCGAGCCCCTCTGCCGCTCGCCGGTGGAGCGCCTGTAGCTCGGCAAAGGAGGTGCGGAGCTCGACGTCCACAAAGCCTTCGAGCTGATTGAGGTCGCTGCTGATCCGCGACTCGGCGAGGAGCACGGTGTCGGCGACCATCGCTTGCAGCAGCGGCGAGGGCGGAGGCGGTGCGTCGCCGCCAACCACCGACCAGAGACGTTGCGCACAGACGACGCCGGCCCGCTGCAGCAGATCGCCAAGGACCCGTGCGATCCCGTAGCGGATGCGTTCGGTATCGCTCCGCGACAGCGACGGTTGCTGCTGGAGAGCTTGTGTGGGAACGCGCTTCAAGATGGCAGCCACCATCGCCGAGTGCTGGAGCAGCAGCACCTCCGGGAGGCCGCGATGGTAGTCGTTGAGCACCGCGTTCTCGAGTAACCGTGTGATGTCTCGCAAGTACCGTTCGCGGTGCCGCATCGCGGTACTTTTGTCCACCTGTCGGCCGCCCGCGTGCTCGAGCCGCCACTGCACCTCGGCTACCGCGAGCTGCTCGGTGTTGCGGACGAAGGCAGCGATCGCTTCCCCTGATGTGACTGCGTACCCGTATGTGAGGATCGCGTCCTCGTCGTGGGAGAAGATCGGGTTGGGCGGGGGCAGGCACTCTGCGAGCTTCGGAAACCGTTCAGCCCACGCGCCATCCAGCTCCTCGATGGCCAGGAACTGGGGTCGCGCGCACTCGGCTCGCAGGACCTTGGCGAACGACGAACGAACCGCCATTGGGCCATTGTACGGGACTCGATCGCTCCGCGGCGCGAGCTGGGTCGACTCACGCCGAGATGGACCGGCCGTCGGCGTCGGCGCGGTCGAGCATTCTGTAGGAGATCGCCTCTGCGAGATGGTGTGTCTGCACTTCGCAGCTTCCCGCCAGGTCGGCAATGGTTCGCGCAACGCGAAGGATCCGGTGGTAGCCTCTCGCTGAGAGACCGAGGGTCCGCGCCGCGCGCTCCAACAGACGATCTCCGTCATGGGTCGGCCGGGCCACCTGCTGCAATGATGCAGGGGCCAGGTCGGCGTTGCACCTGGCGCCGGTTGCGTCGCGGCGTTGCTCCTGCAATCTCCTGGCCGCCGCGACCCTGTCTGCGACGATCCGCGAGGACTCGCCGTGGCGATCACTTCGCAGCTCCTGCCACGGCACTGCTGGCACCATGAGCTGTAGGTCGAAACGATCGAGCAGCGGCCCGGAGAGGCGGCTCCGGTACCGCTGGATCATCACTGGTGTGCAGGTGCAGTGCCGGTGCTCACTGCCGAGCCATCCGCATGGGCACGGGTTTGCCGCGGCGACGAGCTGGAACCTCGAGGGGAAGGTGAGCGATGCCTGGGCTCGGGCGACGGTGACGCGACCATCCTCCAGCGGCTGGCGGAGCGACTCGAGCACGTCGCGCCGGAACTCCGTCAGCTCGTCGAGGAACAGCACGCCACCGTGGGCCAGGGAAACCTCCCCGGGCTGCGGGTCCGAGCCTCCGCCGATCAAACCGGCTGCCGAGACAGTGTGGTGGGGCGCTCGGAACGGTCGATGGGCCATGAGGCCGGTGGGCCGTGGGACCCGCGCGGAGATGGAGTACACACAGGTGGTTTCGAGCGCTTCAGTCGTCGAGAGCGCCGGCAGGACTCCCGGGAGCCGGCGCGCGAGCATCGACTTGCCGGCTCCGGGAGGACCGAGCATGAGCAGGTGGTGGCCACCGGCCGCGGCGATCTCGAGTGCGCGTCTGGCCATCTCCTGGCCGATGACCTCGGTGAGGTCGGGGACCTCACGGCGTACGGTGGTGGTTGCGGCAAGGGGCGGACTGGGCTCGATCGTTTCGCTACCGCGAAGGTGCCGAACCACGTCACCCAGCGTGGCCGCGCCGACCACCGAGAGGCCCTCGACGACGGCTCCTTCCTGTGCGTTGTCCGCAGGCAGGATCACCTCACGAAACCCCGCCGCGCGCGCAGCCAGGACGATCGGCAGCACGCCACGGACCCCCAGTAGCTGTCCGTCGAGCGACAGCTCGCCGACGAGGAGGCGCAGCTCGAGCGACGACGCATCGATCAACCGGACGCTTGCCATGAGACCGATCGCCATCGCCAGATCGAGGCAGGCGCCGTGCTTGCGTTCGTCGGCGGGAGCGAGGTTGATGATGGTGTTGGCGGGCTCGGGGCGGTGACCGACGCGCCGGAGCGCTGCCGAGACCCGCTCCCTGGCCTCGCGAACCGCTGTGTCCGGAAGACCGACGATCGTCAGCATCGGAAGGCGAGCGCGAACCCGGTCGACCTCGACGGTGACAAACAGCGCCTCGACGCCACGAGGCGTTGCACTGTGAACACGAGCAAACATGATGCGCACCTTTCGGTGCGTGGACGGGTGCTCTTCCGGTACGCTAGCGCGCGCCGGGCCGAGGGTCAAGGGGGAGTGGTTGCGAGCTCGGGCGGTGGTGAGGTCTGGGCGTGGATCTTCACGCGAGCCTCGTGGCTCCCGGTAGGCAGTGTGAGCGCCTCCAGCCGCTGACCTTTCAGGGCGTCGAGGATCGCGGCGAGGCTGGCAGACGGCTCGGAGACGGGCTCGGCAGACATGATCGTACCGTCGGCGTCAACGGTCACCTCGACCGGGTGGAGCCCGTAGATCTCGACCGGCTCACCCGGCGCCATCGTCAGCGCGATGTCGATCGGCACAGTGTATCCAGCGCCGCCCTCGGTGAATAGAAGCTCTACCGACGGGATGCGAATCAGCTGCTGCTGCGTGGCCCTCGAAGCCTTCATCGTCGCGATCGGGGCATCCTGCATCATCTCCTCTTCGGCGTACCGTAGGCGTGACACCGAGCCAGACTTCGGTTCGGCGCGCTGCGAGGCTCCTTCCTTCGCCGGCGTGCCGCGCGCGTCCGTCGTCCGCCCGTCGATGATCTCGAGACTGGTGGCATGGCCCTGGAGCTCCTGCGGAGGAGGCGCTTCCCGTGCTTTCTCTGGACCGTCCCTCGTTGCGACTGGCTCGCGCTGCTCGGCCGTCGGTGGCGCATCGTACGGGCCACCCGGCTCGAGAGCCGGAGGATCGTCCAGCTGCGGCTGGTCCGGGGGCGTTTGGATCAGGCGTGCCGATGGCCCGAGCTCCCCGTTGTCCGTGCCTTCAGGGAGCGGAGCCAGCGGAAACGGAGTGGGAGCTGTGGCCCGTCGCGGTTGGCCAGCGGTGTCGTGGTGGTCCCCCAGACCGCCGCGTTTGGCGATCTGCAGCCCGATGCCCACGGCGATCACCACCGTTGCCGCGGCGGCGAGCGCGTGCAGCCATCGCCGTCGGGTTGTCCGTGCCGTCTGCTCGAGCGAGCGCGGCGCGACGAGACGGTCCAGGGCCGCCGGTGGCTGGTCACGCTCGGCGAGGGCGCCAATCGCGAGCTGGAGACGACGGAGACTTTCGAGCCGGGCGCTCAGCTCCGGGTCCGTGCTCAGACGCTCCTCGAGCTCACGGCGTTCCTGCGGAGCGAGGTCGTCGTCCAGGAACCTGCTGAGCTGCTCGTCGAGGGTCGGGTCGCTGACAGTCACGGGTCGCACGCCTCCTTCAGCGCCGTACGTGCACGCGCAAGCCGTGAGCGGACGGTTCCCAAGGGGACTCCGAGCGCGCTGGCGATCTCGTGATAGCTCAAGCCTTCTCCATCGCGTAGCCAGATAACGACACGGTAGTGCTCGGGCAGCTCGGCAAGAGTCCGCTCGACGCAGTCGAGGATCTGGCGCCCCACCGCCTGGCGCTCGGCGTCCGGTGTCGGATCGGGGACAGCGGCAAGCGGATCTGGTCGCTCGGAGCTGCTGTTGCTGCTGGCTTCCTGCGGCCTCTTGAGGCTCTTGCGATGGTGCAGCCGAAGGTAGTTCCATGCGATCTGGAACACCCAGGTGGACAGCTTGGAGCGTCCCTTGAAGCCAGGAAGGCCTTTCCAGACGCGCAGAAAGATCTCTTGGGTGGCATCCAGTGCCTCCTCCTCAGAACCGGTCAGCCGGCGGGCGAGGCGCCACACCGGACCCCGGTACCGCTCGTACACCTGCTCGAACTGCACGGTGTCAGTGTGCCACGTCCCTCCCGTTGCTGCGAGCGGCAGAGCGTGATCGCGTGCCTCGGCACATCAAGTTGGATGCGGCACGACGCGGGAAGTTCCACGCATCGGCCGGAGCGTGTCCAGCCGGTTCCTCGCAGTGGAGGCACGGCTCAGAGGCGCCAGCTTTCTTTCGCTCGAGCTCGTAGCCTCTCGACCAGCCTCCGCACGCGGGGCTCGAGCATCCGCAGCACGGCCTCGTACATCGCCTCGTCCTCGCCGTACGGATCGGGGATGTCCCAGCTGACCGTCTCCAGACCGAGGTTCCTCGGGAGCCAGCTCAGGCCGCCGGGGCCGATGAGGCTGACAACCACGTCGACGGCGGCGAGGTCAACGGTACCGATGGAGGTCGACGTGAGCTCATCGCATCGGTAGCCGTGACGGCGCAGTGTCGCCAGCGTCTCCTCCGCTACCGTGCCGGTGGCAGCGAGCCCTGCGGAGCCGAAGATGAGACTGGAGCTGTCGATCGACCTGGCGATCGCCTCGGCCATTGGCGAGCGGCAGGTGTTGCCGATACAAACGAAGAGAATGCGCAGCGGTTCCACGTGCGCAGTGTACCTGCTCGCGCCGGTTCGAAGAACTGCGGACGGCCGCGCGTCTCGCGCCGAGCAGCCGGAATGGTGTACGCTGCGATGGTGCCGTTCCCAGCGAAGGTGGCCGATGGCCGCGGTGAGCTGGTCGGCGGGAAACGATTGACCCGACCCTGAGGAGCGAGTACTTTAGGATCGAAAGGAAGCGACGAGGACCCGACGGTGGTACTGACGGGATTCAATACCGATATCGAGCATGCCGGGAGGGTGTATCACGTCCAGACCGAAGACAAGGGCTCATCGAACCCGTATATCGAGTCTCTGGTCTACAGTCAGGGCGAGATTCTCTACTCGAGGAGGACCCCCTACCACGAGCTGATCGCCAAGGGGATCGATCCGAAGACGGTGGCCAATCTGATGGAGCGGCAGCATCGGACGATCGCGGAGGCGATCCGTCGTGGGATGCTCAACAAGCTGACCGGAGGGGTCGAGCTTCCGGGTGTCGACGATGTGGCCGTGAGCAGCGAGCCGGAGGCGGAGGCAGCGGAGGAGCGAACGCTGGATCAGGTGATTCTCGACTACCTGCAGGCCCAAAAGCAGCGCGATCATCTGGTCTTGCGATCGTCCGGCGATCAGGAGTTTCTGTATGGGAGCACCATCGAGGTGCAGGTGACCGCAGTCAACTCGAGAACGTCTGACGCGGTCCCAGATGTTCGTGTCGAGGTGCTGTTCAAGTCGACGGCGGAGCCGCGCCGGCTGTTGCTCTCCGAAGGTGTGACCGATGCTTCCGGCTCGTTCGTCGGTGAGGTGGAGCTGCCCCAGTTCAACGGAGGAACGTCGGCGGTGGTGATCACCGCGCAGTCGGAGCTCGGAACCTCCGAGGTGAAGCATCTGGTCCATCGTTAGCGGCTCACGGAGCCGTATCTTCGAAAATTCGAAGCAAAGCGCCTGGGTTGA